>QHYF01000291.1 GCA_003224075.1 Acidobacteriota bacterium | reverse complement strand
CGTCTTCCAGCACGCATTCCATGCGCTCGGGATCGGTGATGAAGTAGGGGGAGAGGTAGCCGCGGTCGAATTGCATGCCTTCGACGACTTCGAGGGTCGTCTCCATCGTCTTGGATTCCTCGACGGTAATGACGCCATCCTTGCCGACCTTCTTCATGGCTTCGGCGATGATGCCGCCGATTTGCTTGTCGTTGTTGGCGGAAATGGTGCCGACTTGCGCGATCATTTCGCCCTTGACGTCCTTGTGGAGCTTCTGGATCTCTTCCACGGCCACTTCGACAGCGCGCTCGATGCCGCGCTTGAGAGCGGTCGGGCTGGCGCCGGCGGCGACAGTCTTCACGCCTTCGCGGAAGATGGCCTGAGCGAGCACGGTCGCGGTGGTCGTGCCGTCACCGGCAACGTCGGAAGTCTTGGAAGCGACTTCACGGACCATCTGCGCGCCCATGTTCTCGAGGGGATCTCTGAGCTCGATCTCCTTGGCAACGGTCACGCCGTCCTTAGTGATGACGGGCGCGCCGAACTTCTTCTCGATCACCGCATTGCGGCCCTTGGGGCCGAGGGTGATCTTCACTGCGTCGGCAAGAGCATTCACGCCGCGCAAAATCGCCTGACGGGAATTCTCACCTGTAACAATCTGCTTCGCCATACTGGTAATTCCTCCTGATATTTGCTTGCAAATTATCTCGAAAGCTTTTTCGATCCGGGATTCCGAAACTACTTCCTTGCTGCTTTTGCCGCGCCGCTCAGCTTCGCCAGAATCTCTTCCTCGCGAAGGATGAGAAATTCCTCGTCCTCGAGCTTGATTTCCGTACCGCTGTATTTGCCGAATAGGACGCGATCACCCGGCTTGACGTCCAGGGGGATCAACTCGCCCTTCTCACGCTTGCCAGCGCCCACGGCAATCACTTCGCCTTCCATGGGCTTTTCTTTCGCAGAATCAGGGATAATGATGCCACCCTTGATGCTTTCTTTCTCTTCAATGCGCTTCACGATGACACGGTCGTGAAGCGGGGTCAGATGTACTGCCATCTTGAAAAACCTCCATAGGTGAACTTGCGGTTTGTAGTATCTTTAGGAGTGAAGGAGCGATTAGCACTCCTCCCAACCGACTGCTAATATACCAGAAAAACCTTGCATGTCAAGCATTTCCCGGGCAGCCGAGCCGAATTTTGCTTGTCGGCTGTTCGCTACTAAACTGTGTAATCAGAATAGCTTAGAAGGTGCAAGAAAAATATGACACTTGGCAATTGCCCTGCTCACCCGCTGGGAGTAGGATTCTTGCAGATTTTTGCCCCGGCGTACTTGATCACGGAGAACGGCTGGCTGATCACTTTCCATGGGCTCATTGGTCTATGTACGGCTCATCGGCTACACCGCAGGAACGCTGCTGCAGCTTTTCTGGATGGTCGTGATTCTGGGTTACCGCCGCCAGCGCAACTTCGAGCGAGTGTTCTTTTTTCTGTGTTTGGCGTTGTTCCTGTTTTACGGCGGTTCGCTGCTCGCGCTGAACTCGCAAATCTACTACCCTCAGCCCCCAGCGCCGCTCCATGAATTTGCAATCGCAATCATTTCCACGGGGCTTTGTATGCTTCCCGCGCTGCTCTTGCATCTGCACATGGAATACGCAGAGACTCGCGGGCTGCTCAAAGTGAAGGCGTGGAAGCGCGGCGTGTTGTTCCTTTTTTATGCCGCCGGATTGCATCTCGCCGTCCACCGGATTCCATCCCTGCTGCAGGACTCCAATTTCAATTTTCTTGCGCCAGGAAGTTCGTTGGGGGAGGGCTTCGCGATTGTGCTGGCTCTTGCGCTGGCATGGTGCGGAGGTTGGGAAAGGCGTTTTGCGGGGACCGCTCCAGACAAACCACAGCGTTATTTTCATGGGGCGTTGTTGCTGTTTTTCGTGGGGGCGTTCCTGGCCGTCGATGGTTTGCACTTGGCCCCGTTTCGAATGGATGCGCGGACGACAGAGGAACTCGCCACAGCCTTCTCACTGCTTCCAATCTTGCCATTCACGGCGCTCATTTACCTCGTATGGCGGCACAACTTCTTGCAGATCGGCCGGCAAAAGAATCTTCTTTATGCGGTATCGGCGACTTTTCTGGCACTGCTTTACCTCAGCCTTGTTCGCCGTGTCGGTACCTGGCTGGAGCCGCTGCTTCCGCCGGAGGCTTCGGCGTCCATTCTGTTGTTCGTGCTGGTGATTTTTATTGAGCCCTTGCAACGCGCGCTCGGCAGGCGGCTCCAGGAAACGGCCCAGCGCGCAATGGACCGCGTGCAGCGGCTTACGGCGGAAATTCAGCAGGAGGCGCGACAAGGCAACCTCGAGAGCCTGCGGTGTTTCATCGAGCGCCGAACAAAAGAAGAATTCGAGCTGGCCTCGGCGCAACTTCGTTTCCTTGATCAAAGTAATGCAGTGCTTCGGCCTTTTTCGGAAGAGGAGAGGCGCGGAGCCGTGAGGTTGTCTCCAGAGGACCACTTTCCCCTGCGGCGGGGAGGGCAGCTGGTCGGCGTACTGCACGCGGAGCCGCACGGAGCGGGGTTTTCCGGGGAAACCCGCGCGGCGCTGGAATTTTTGTGCGAGCAACTGCCGGGGGCGCTGGATTTGTGCCGGCTGATTGAAGAGAAGCTTCGGTTGGAGAGGGAATTGGCCGAGCGAGAACGGCTGGCGCTTGTGGGCCAAATGGCGGCGAGCATTTCGCACAACCTGAAAAATCCGCTAGGGTCGATGAAAACCATCCTGCAGGTGCAGATGGAGAATCCGGAGCTGCCGGAGTCAGTTCGGGGCGAGACGAAAATGATGCTGGACGAAATCGGGCGGCTTTCGACGAAGCTGAATCAATTGCTGCAATTCAGCCGGCCCGCGGTGCGGGGAGGAAGTGCGATCGGCAGTTGTGATGCCCGGGTGGTTGTGGAAGAGGTCGCGGGCGTGCTGTCGCACGAGGCGGAGCGGCGAGGGGTGAGTCTTCGGACGAAAGTTTCGGAGGGCGGGGCAAAAGTCGCTGCGAGCGCCGAAGCGCTCAACGACATTGTGTCCAACGTGATCGTGAACGCGCTGGAAGCGACGCCTCGCGGGGGACAAGTTCAGGTGACCGCCGCTTCGCACGGTGACCATTGTGTTCTTGCAGTGGAAGATGATGGACCTGGGATCCCGGCTGCGCTGCGAGAAAAGGTTTTGCAACCTTTCTTCACGACAAAGCCGCGGGGAACAGGATTAGGGCTGGCCATTGTGGCGCGACGCGTGGCCGAGTTTGGTGGCAAAGTGGACTGGGAGAGCCCGGTGCGGGATGGCCACGGGACGAGGTTCCAAGTCACGCTCCCCCTCGAAGGAGTAAGGAAGTAAGGAATAAGGAAGTAAGGAGTAAGGAAGTGCCCCTCGCTTCAGCCGGGGCAAGGGGAAGTAAGGAACGGAGATTATGAAGACGATTCTGATCGTGGACGATGAGCCCTCGGCTAGATACGGGCTGCGGCGGGCGCTGGAAGCGAAATACCGGATCGCGGAAGCGGACTCGGCCGAAGCCGCCCGCGAGGCTCTCCCACGCGAGCAGCCCGACCTGGTGCTGCTGGACGTGGTGCTGCCCGGGCAGGATGGGCTTTCGTTCTTGCGTTGGATGCGCGAGCAGGGAAGCGAAATCCCAGTGCTGATGGTTTCGGCGCTGGACACGGCCAAAACGGCGGTGGAGGCGCTGCAGCTCGGGGCAGCAGATTATCTCGTGAAAGGATTCGAATTGGAA
>QHYF01000290.1:2567-6142 GCA_003224075.1 Acidobacteriota bacterium | reverse complement strand
TTCTTCAGAAAATCCGCTCGGCCGGAACGGTCTTTATCGGTCCGTGGGGGGCGCAGCCGCTGGGCGACTACGTTACCGGCAGCAATCACGTGCTGCCCACGGGTGGCTGGGCGCGGATGCGCGGCGGCCTCTCGACGACCGACTTTGTGAAGTGCATGAGCGTGCAAGCCATCTCACGCAACGGTTTCCTTCGTCTCGCCGATGCGACCGAAACTCTGGCAGAATCCGAAGGCTTGATGGCACACCGCAACGCCGTGAGGGTCCGCCGATGAAGGTTCACTTGCCCGTGCGCGAAGCGATTCTGAAGCGCCGCACTTACGAGGCGCCTGCCGAGGGCCGCTCCGATAAACTGCGCCTCGACTTCAATGAAAACACCACGGGATGCTCGCCGGCTGTGCGGCGCGCCCTGGCAGCGCTCAGCGCCAAACAACTGGCGATGTACCCCGAATACGAGGCACCGACAAAGCGACTCGCACGCCACTTCCGTGTCCGTCCGCAAGAATTGCTGCTCACCAACGGAGGAGACGATGCCCTGCGCGTTTTCTTCGATACCTTCGTCGAGCCCCGCACCGTCGTTCTGATTTGCGAACCGACTTTTCCGATGTATCGCTACTACGCGGAGATTTACGGCGCTCGCCTCTCGGTTCTTCGCTACGGCAGCGAAATGGAGTTTCCGCTGGAGGACGTCATCGCCGCGCTGCGCCGTAAGACGCGTGTTTTCTTCATCGCCAATCCCAACAATCCAACCGGCACGCTTCTCCAGCAGAACGAATTGCGGAAAATCCTGCGCGCCGCTACGCACACTGCGGTGGTCATGGATGAGGCCTACGCGGAGTTTTCTGGCTTCTCCGCGGTCCCGTGGATCCGGAAGTATCCGCAGTTGTTCGTGGCAAGAACTTTTTCAAAAGTTGCCGGGCTCGCGGCCTTGCGCCTCGGCGCGGTGATCGCCTGCGAAAAATCACTCGCTTTTGTGCGCCGCGCCATGCCGCCCTTTCCCGTCAATCTCGCCGCCCTGGTGGGGGCCGAAGCCGCCGTGAACGATGGCGCGACAATGCAAGGATATGTCCGGGAAGTGAAGCGCTTGCGCGCGTGGTTCGCGGCCGAGTTGAAGGCACTTGGCGTGAAAACGTACCCGAGCGCGGGAAATTTTCTCTTGGCGAATTTTGGCCCGTCAGGGCCGCCTCTCTTCCGAAAGCTCGAGAAACAAGGAATCCTTGTGCGCGATCGAAGCAAGGATATCGGACCTGGCTTTGTCCGGATCTCCATTGGAACGCAATCCGAAATGCGGCGCCTTCTGAACGCAATTCGAAAGGAATGGAAGCCGTTGGCCTGAACGTCGGCGCTTCAAACGAACTCAGCATGCCACGCACCGTAACAATTCATCGAAGAACAAACGAGACGGACATCCGTCTGAAACTGAATCTTGACGGTCACGGAAAAGCGCGCATCGCCACGGGAATTCGCTTCTTTGACCACATGCTCGAACTCGTTGCGCGCCACGGTGCGTTCGATCTGGAGCTGGGCGCCCGCGGCGATCTCGACGTGGACCAGCATCACACTGTTGAAGACGTCGGGATTGCTCTTGGTGAAGCCGTGCAGCAGGCCCTCGGCTCCAAGCGCGGCATTTTGCGCGCCGGATATTTCCTCATGCCCATGGACGAAACTCTGGCTGCGGCGGCGGTGGATCTCGGCGGCAGGCCCCATTGCGTCGTGAGAGCGAAGATCTCTGCGAAACGCGTCGGCGATTTTCAGGTCGAGTTGGTGGAAGATTTTTTCCAGGGCTTTGCCCATTCCGCGAAAGCGAACGTGCATCTGCGTGCGTTGTACGGTCGCTCTTCGCATCATCAGGTTGAGGCCATGTTCAAAGCCTTCGCGCGAGCTTTGCGCTTCGCCGTGACGCGCGACAAACGCCTGCGAAGAGTCTTGCCCAGCACAAAGGGGCTTTTATGAAAGTGACCATCGTCGATTACGGCGCGGGAAACGTAACTTCCGTGGAGCGCGCTTTGCAACGTCTCGGCGTGGAATCAGTGCGTACCGCTTCGCCGCAGCGCATTTCAGAAGCCGGGGTCCTCTTGCTCCCCGGTGTTGGACACTACGCGGCTTTGGTTCGCGCTCTCGACGAACAAAAGATGCGCGTACCTCTCATCGACGCCATCAACCGCGGCGTGCCTTTTCTGGGCATCTGCCTGGGGCTGCAAATCCTCTATGAGTCCAGCGAAGAGGCGCCGCAACTGTGCGGCCTCAATCTTCTGCCGGGAAAAGTGCAGGCCCTGCCGCCCCAGGTAAAGCTTCCCCACATGGGCTGGAACCAGGTTTCTGCAAAACGCGAGTCACGCCTCCTTGCAGGCATCGACGCCGGCGCCTACTTCTACTTTGCTCACTCCTACGCTGCGCTCGATTCAAATGGGTCAGCGGCAGCAACTTGCTCGCACGGAACAGAATTTGCGGCTGTCGTGGAGAAACAAAATATTTGTGCCGTTCAGTTCCATCCGGAGAAGAGCGGAGACGCAGGCGCTCACCTATTGCAGAATTTTTTGAGGATTGTGGCATGAGTCTGGCGCATCGCATCATTCCCTGTCTCGACACGGACGGAGAACGTGTCGTGAAGGGAGTGAATTTCGTCAGATTACGCGACGCGGGTGATCCCGTCGCCCTGGCGGCGCGTTACAACGCGGAAGGCGCTGACGAATTGATCGTGCTGGACATTGCCGCGTCACGCGACCGCCGTCCGACATTTCTGGAAACCATCCGCCGTGTCGCGACGCAACTAGCAATCCCTTTGACGGCGGGCGGCGGCATTCGCTCGCTGGAAGACGGCCGCGCGGTGGTGCGTGCCGGCGCAGATAAAGTCACGATTAATACCGCAGCTGTCGAGCGGCCCGAGCTTATTTCCGAATTGTCGCAAGAATTTGGCGCGCAGGCAGTTGTCCTGGCGATTGATGCAAAACGTGCTGGCACCTACTGGGACGTCATGGTTCGGGGCGGCCGCGAATCCACTTCTTTGGACGCCATCGCCTGGGCAAAGAAGGGCGCTGCATTCGGCGCGGGAGAAATCCTGCTAACTTCCGTCGATCGCGACGGAACGCAGATCGGCTTTGACACCGCGCTAACCGCAGCAATCTCCAAGTCGGTCTCCGTCCCGGTGATTGCATCCGGCGGCGCAAAATTACCTGAACATTTCGTCGAGATTTTCACGAAAGGCGCAGCCGATGCGGCCCTGGCGGCTTCGATCTTTCACGATGGCGTTCAGCCCATCCGCGCACTCAAGGAATTTCTCGCGACAAACGGCGTCGAGGTTCGCTTGCCGTGCTAATTCCCTGCATCGATCTGCAAGGCGGCCAGGCGGTTCAATTGATGCACGGCCGGAAGCGCGAGCTGGCTATCGCCAACGTTTTCGGTCTCCTGGGCAAATTCAAAAAATATCGATGGCTGCACGTCATCGACCTCGATGCCGCCATGGGAAAAGGCGCGAACGACGAACTCGTTCGAAAGGTCTGCAAAAGCGCGCGCAAAGACTTCGGAATGCGGGTTCGAATTGGCGGCGGGATTCGAACCATTTCCCGCGCGAAAGAAAT
>QHYF01000290.1:0-2531 GCA_003224075.1 Acidobacteriota bacterium | reverse complement strand
CTCGCTTCCTGGGCCAACTCTCCAAGAAACTGCATCGCAAACGGATCGTGATTGCCTTGGACACTGCCCGGGGACGAATTACTGTCCACGGCTGGCGCAAGCGCCTTGCGCTCCAAGCCGAGAGCGTGATGCCGCAGCTCGAACCTTTTTGCGCTGGATTTCTCTGCACCGATGTGGACCGCGAAGGCACCATGACCGGCGCGAACCTCGAATGGTTTCGAATGCTGCGCGACGCGACCTCGCATCCGATCATCGCCGCGGGCGGCATTCGATCGCAGTCCGAGATCGCCGCCTTGGAAAAGCTCGACATGGATGCCGCCGTCGGAATGGCCCTGTACAAAAACCAGCTGCGTTGAATCGGCGGCTTGGCCAGCGCCTGAACTTCTCCCGAGTTGTCAGATTGGGCGTTCGAATCGCGCGGCGTCAGCGCAGATACGCGTCGGTGGTGTACTGCTGCACCATACGCTGCGTATTAAAGAACGAGCCGTTAATGGCGATGGCGTGCTGCATGACCTCCAAAAATCTACTTCGCTCATTGTAATACAGCGGAAGGATCACTCCTTCCAGTTTGGAATAGAGTGCTTCGGCCTCCTCCTGGCTGTCAGTTGGAACGTTGCCGCCTCCCGCACGCCGGGGCTCCCCTATCGACCAGCCCGTGACTCCTTCAATGTGGCCTTCCACCCACCAGCCGTCCAGAATGCTCAGGCTCGGCACGCCGTTCAGCGCGGCTTTCATCCCGCTTGTGCCGGACGCCTCGAGAGGAAACTGCGGCGTGTTCAGCCAAAGGTCCACGCCGGAAGTAATTTTTCCGCCCACTTCGAGGTTGTAATCGTCCAGGAACACAATCGGAACGGTCTTCCGCAACGCTTTTTTTGCGTGGAAGATGCGGCGAATGATGTCCTTCCCTCCTCCGTCGTTCGGATGCGCTTTGCCTGCATAAATAATCTGGAAGGGGCCCGCGTTCTTGGCGATCTGCCGCAAGCGGTCGAGGTCGGCGAGGATGAGATCCGCGCGCTTATATCCTGTGGCACGTCGCGCAAAGCCAATGGTGAAAATTTCAGGATCGAACTTGAGGCCAGTCTTCGTGCGAACCACTTCGAGCAATTCGTGTTTCGCAATCAGGTGCGCCGCCCACACTTCTTCCGCCGGAAGGCCGAGCGCGCCGCGGAGACTGTAATTATCAGCGCGCCAGGAAGGAATGTAGCGGTCGAAGAGTTGTTGAAACGCTGGACAAGTCCAGGTACCCGCGTGAACACCGTTGGTGATCGCCTCGATCGGCACTTCCGGAAACATCTGGCGCGAAGTTTCGCCGTGCTGCTTGGCGACGCCGTTGACGTAGGTGCTGAGACTCAGCGCGAGCTGCGTCATATTGAGGGATGCACCGCGGCGCGCCGCCTCCTCAAGTCCCGGAAAATTCTGCTCGGCTTGTAGGACGCGTTTCAACAAATCCACGGAAGATGCGTCTTTCAAATCCAAAAACTCAGTCTGCTTCGGGAACACGCGTGTGAGGTATTCCATCGGGAAGCGGTCGTGCCCGGCAGGAACGGGCGTGTGCGTGGTGAAGACGCACTTGCTGCGGACTTTTTCGATGTCCGCGCCCCGGATGGACGTGCGCCCCGCCTTCTGGGCCTCTTCGCCGAGCAATTCGAGGGCGAGAAGCGCGGCGTGGCCCTCGTTCATGTGGTAGCGCGTCAGGTCGTTGTAGCCAAGCGCCCGCAGGATGCGCACCCCCCCGATTCCCAGCAAAACTTCCTGGCACAGGCGGTAGTAAGAGTCGCCTCCATACAGAGTGCCGGTGAGATTGCGGTCGAACTCGGCATTTGAAGGAAGGTCGGCGTCGAGAAAATAGACTGGAACTTCAAAACTGCGCACGCCCTTCACGGGGTAGCGCCAGCAGCGAATCTCGACGCGCCGGTTCTCAATCGGAACGCTGGCGCGGGCCTGCTCTTCCACCATGAAATCTTCAACACGCCACTCCACGGGCTCCTCGGTTTGGGTTCCGTCTTCGGCGAGGCGCTGGGTGAAGTAGCCCTTGCGGTAGAGCAGGGAGACCGCCACCATGGGCAGGCGCAGATCGGCGGCGGCGCGAATGGTATCGCCGGCAAGAACGCCAAGCCCGCCGCTGTAAGTCGGCATGGCGTTCTCCAGCGCAATCTCCATCGAAAAGTAAGCAACCAACCGCTTTGTGGAATCCACGTGATTTGCCATCTCACTCGCTTCTGCGTTGCGCGCGGAGCAACCGCCACCATGCGCAAAAACTCACTTCTGTAAATTTTCTATTGTCCGGGATTAGCGACGTGCAAGCAAGCGCCGCAAAAATTGTTTGTGCACAATGACGCTAATTCCGCGTTTCACCCGCGGGATGGGCGTGCGGAGTCGGGCGTGTGAGCAAACCGACGTACTCTTTATAGAATCTTTCCTTGTCGAGGTCCTGCTGGACCTCCACCAACTGCTCGCCCATACCGGGTTGCTGGCCGGGAGCCCAGGATAGAGTGTTGCCGTATGAAGCGCCAAGCAACATCGACAGGATA
>QHYF01000303.1 GCA_003224075.1 Acidobacteriota bacterium | reverse complement strand
TTTCTACGAGCAGGCCCTCGCGCTCGAAGAGCGCGGCGTCGATTTCTACATCCTCGAAACCTTTTCCTACATCGAAGAATTGCTTCTTGCCATTGATGCGATTCGCTCGTTTTCCGGCTTGCCCATTGTGGCGCAGCTCACCTACTCCGAAGAAGGCACGACCCACGGCGATGTCCGTCCTTCGGATGCCGCGGTGCAGTTGAAAAACAAGAATGTTCAGGTGGTCGGCTCGAATTGCACGCTGGGCCCGCAGGCATTGCTGCCGATTCTGCAGGAGCTTGCCGCCGTCGACGACCTTCGTGTCAGCGCCATGCCCAACGCGGGCTTCCCCAAGCGTGAAGGCGACCGCATCGTCTATCCAAAATCGTCGCCGGAATATTTTGCGCTCTTTGCGCGCGAAGCGGCCGCGCTGGGCGTGCGCATTCTGGGCGGCTGCTGCGACACCACCCACGCCCATATCCGCGCCATGCCCGAAGCAGTGAAGTCGCTCCGTCCCGCAAAAACTCATCCCGCCGCGCCCGCGGTCGAGATGATTTCCAAACCGGCGCCGGTTGTGCAGCGCGAACCCGAGAGCAGATTCTGGAAAAGGCTTCAGGCCAGGAAATTCACGGTCTGCGTGGAGATTGATCCCCCCAAAGGACTCTCACTCGATCGCATTTTCGAGCAGGTCGAAAAAGTCATGGCCTCCGGCAAGGTGGATGCCATCGACATCAACAGCGGCGCGATGGCCCGCGTCGGCATGGACGCGCTGATTGTGGCCGGCGCGCTCGAAGCCCGCGGCGTCGAAACCGTCCCTCACCTTACGACGCGCGACCAAAATATCATCGGCTTGCAAGCCCTGCTTCTCGGCGCATGGACCGTCGGCGGCGTCCGCAACGTTCTCGCCATCACCGGCGATCCGCCTTCGGTTGGCGATTACCCGGAAGCCAGCGGCGTCTACGAAGTTGATTCCGTCGGCCTTGTCAAAGTCCTGAATCGCTTGAACCAGGGCACCGACTGGGCGGGAAAAACTCTGGGTGGCGCGACGAATTTTACTATCGGCGTCGCAATCAATCCTGTCGCCGACGATCTGGACACCGAAATCGAGCGCTTCCAAGCCAAAGTGGAAGCCGGCGCGCATTTCGCCATGACTCAGCCGCTCTTCGATCCCGAACACTGGCGCGCTTTCCTGAAAAAGCTCGGTGGCAAGCCGGCGATCCCGGTGCTCATCGGTATCTGGCCGCTGAGCAGCTACAAGCAGGCGCTGCGCCTGAACAACGAAGTGCCTGGCATCGTCATTCCCGAACCTTTACTCAAGGCGATGGAAACCGCCGGAGCGGCGGCGCGCGACCGTGGATTCCAGGTTGCCCGCGAAATGCTCGCGTGGTCGCGCACCGAACTCGCCGGCGCGTATCTCATTCCGCCCTTCAAGCGCTACGAAGAGATTCTGGAGATTCTGTAGCGCCGGGCTCTGGCCCTGTGCCTTTCTGTTGCCGGTGCAGCGCACGCCGGAGCACCGGCGTCAGAATCGCGTATACGAATCCAACAAACACGGGCGCGAGCAATCCCCACACCACAATCGCGTGCCAGGTCGTGGTCCATAGCAGCTTTGCCGCATTCCACGCACTCGCGTGAATCAGGGCATAAATCTGCGGGACGGAAACCGGCAAATGCGGCGCCCGAAACAGTTTCTCACCCGCCCGGAAGAAAGGTACGAGGAGCGCGATCTGCGCCGGATACACCAAATAGTTCACGATCTGAATGGCGGGGAGATTCAACCGCAGGATAATCGCAGCAAGGGCGCAAAGCGCCGTTGTCCAGCCCACCGCAGGAAACACTCCGAGCGCCGCACCCAGCGCCACGCTCAGGGCGATCTTTTCCGGCTTTACTCCTTGCCTCAGCAGGTCAAGGATTGGCCGGACCAGCCACCGTTTGAAATACCTTTCCTCCACAATTAGACCCGTTCACCTACGGACTCGCCTTCGGCGCAGCGACGGCGCTCGTATGGTCATGAATGATCTTCCATCCTTCCGGAAACCTTTGCCACACCAGAGTGAACACTCCTCCGAGGTCATCCGTTTCCCGCTTCAAATGCCAGCGCCCCAGCACGAGCGCGGCGTCCGGTCCCAAAAAACGAAACTCCAAATCCGAAAAATTAAGCTGTCCCATCGCGGCGCGGTCCGGATAATTTTTCTTGTACCGCGTCAATACCCCATCCCAGCCGCGCGCCACGCCGCTGCTCCCCGAGAAGGTCAATTCTGGCGAATGCCAATAGCCCACCAGAAACGCATCCACGTCGCCGCGATTCCATGCCGTCTGCTGCGCGTTGAGCACCGCGCTGATGGCTTGCCGGTCGGCGTCGCGTCCCTCCGCCCGTTTTCCTATCAGGGGGCTCTGCCCGATGAGGGATAAGGCCAGTGCGAGCGCGCCTGCTGCCCAAACCCATCGGAGAGTTGTCTGCATAATCGTGCTCCTTTGCAAGTTATTGATAACAAGCGTTTTGGATCCTTTCGTTCTGTGCCCCTCCGCGGCCCAAATGTTCTCAAAACGTTACCCCACTAGGTCTAGCGCACTGGTACTTCAGGACTATTGGTAGATATCTTTCGTCCAGGCACAATCCCTTTGGAGGCTGAGGGAATGTTCAGCGCTATGTTATTCCTGATCTCCATCGTGGCCCTGTCACAGTTCGCCCTCTATTACTGGCGGGCGGTGCTGGCGGGGGTTGCCGCTCAGCCGGTTTCTGACCGCGTGCTGGTTGCGGCCCAGGTTGAAAATGGACAGCTCACGCCGCAGCACTTCCGGACTCTGGCCGGCCTTCACGATTTGACACCCGACCTTTATCCGAATCGCGGCGGGTTGGGCCTGGTGCGTCTCTATTACCGGCTGATCGAAGGCCTGGATTCCCTCGTTGCCAACAAGATTCCCGCCATCGCGGCCTGGAGCGAGCGCGAGCGCGGCATCTGTGCCCGCTATGCCGCCGTCCAAGTCGACCGCCGCCTTCAGGCCAATCTCGATCTCTTAGCCTCGCGCGCACCGCAAGCCGGACGAGTCTTTCAGCTCATAGGCAGTTAGTACGCCCAGCGCAGCAATACGCCGCCCGTCGTGTAACCCGCTCCCACAGTGACGATGAGCACCAAGTCGCCCTTGCGCAGGCGCCCTTGTTCCACGGCGTCGCGCAGTCCCAGCGGAATCGTGCCCGCCGTCGTATTTCCATAACGGTCGATATTCGCCATCACTTTCGAATCATCGATACCCAGGCGTTCCTGCGTGGCGCGAATAATCCGGAGATTCGCCTGGTGCGGCACCAGCAGAGTGAGATCGTTTTTCGTAAAGCCGTTCCGCTCAAGCAAGCGCGCGGACATCTCCGCCATGCGCCGCACCGCGTACTTGAATACCTGGGATCCTTCCTGATGGACGTAGTGCAAGCGCTTCTCGACGGTTTCGCAACTCGAGGGATGGAGCGACCCGCCGCCGGGCATGTACAGGAATTCGCCTCCCGAGCCATCCACGTCATGTTCAAAATCGAGAATTCCTTCATTCGAACCGGCAGGCTCGAGCAGCACGGCTCCCGCGCCGTCGCCAAACAGCACGCAAGTGGCGCGATCCGTGTAATCCAGGATCGAGGTCATGACGTCACTGCCAATCACCAGTACTTTCCCGTGCGTGCCCGCGCCGACGAATTGCGCGCCCACGGTCATGGCATATGCAAAGCCAGAGCACGCCGCGGACAGGTCAAATCCCCAAGCCTTCCTAGCGCCGAGCCGGCACTGCACCAGGCAGGCAGTGGCAGGGAAGAACATGTCCGGCGTGACGCTTGCGAGCACGATCAGGTCAATGTCCGCCGGATCGGTCTTGGTTTGCGCCAGCACCGCCTTCGCTGCTTCCGTGGCCATGTGCGACGTGGCCGTGCCCTTTTCGGCGACATGCCGTTCCCGGATGCCGGTTCGCGTTCGAATCCATTCGTCGCTGGTTTCAACGATTTTCTCGAAGTCCGCATTGGTCATCACCTTCGGCGGAACATAGCCGGCTACACCCGTAATCTTTGCCGCGATGCGGTGGGACATGACTCTCCTTGCGAATTGCTTCCCGGAACAAAAGAATCTGAATTTTATGCGATTGCACGGTGGCGTTACAAGGCGCAGTGCAGCCCTTTTCAGAACCGCAGGAGGTAGCTCAATTTGACGAAAAAAAGCCGGCTGGTGGAATTGTTGGGGGCGCCTTGCGCGGTGACCGAAGGGGGCGGCCCGGGACGCAACGTGAGGTCGCTGTAACCGTTGTTGTATCCGACATAGACGGCCGTGCCCGGATGCAGCAGATAGGTAAAAAGCACATCGGTGGTGAGTCGTTTGGTCGGCGCAATGGGTCCGCCGTCGAAGCTGCCCAGGTTGGTTTGCAGATCGAGGAGATTCGAATTGGCGATCG
>QHYF01000302.1 GCA_003224075.1 Acidobacteriota bacterium | reverse complement strand
CGATATGGAAAACATGGAAGTGGCGGCTCTCCGGTCGAACTTTCGAAAGATTGAGCGCCGCGAATGGTGGCTGTGGGCCGTGGCGGGCATCATCACGCTTTTCCTCACGGCTGCGCTGGCTTCTTTCCTGCTTCCAAATCCGTCCACGCCCCCAGATTTTCATGCATCGTATGTACTGCCCCAGGCTATACGAGGTCTGGTTGGTCTCGTTTTCCTGTTCGACCTCTACACAATCTATCAGCATCTGCAGATTCACAGGATTCGCCGGCAATTGCTCGAACGAGAAGAGCTTTTTCATTTGATCAGCGAGAACGCGGCGGACATGATTGCCGTCGTAGATATGGAAGGCCGTAGAATCTTCAACAGTCTTTCCTATCAGAAGATCCTGGGATACTCGCCGGAGGAACTGCAAGACTCCTCCTCGTTCGAACAGATTCATCCCGAAGACCGCGAGCGAGTCAAAAAGGCTGCTTCGGAGGCCCGTCAAACGGGAACAGGAAGAATTCTGGAATACCGCTTCCGTCACAAGAATGGCGATTGGCTGACGCTGGAATCCGTCGCAAGCGTAATCCGGAACGCCAACGGCGAGCCGGAAAAGCTTTTGATTGTGAACCGCGACATTACGGAGCGCAAATATGCAGAAGAAGCGCTTTCGCGCTCGGAAGCGAGCTTCCGGTCTCTGGTGGAGGGCGCGCCTTACGGGATCTACAGAGCAAAAACGAACGGCCAGTTCCTGCAGGTGAATCCCGTTCTTCAAAGGATCCTCGGTTATGACACCTTACAAGAACTCCTCAAAGTGGATCTCGGAACGCAGGTGTTTCGGCATTCTTCCGACTATCAACAAATGAGCGCATCCCTTGCTGAATCGAAGGAAGTGAAGGACGTCGAACTGGAATGGAAGCGGCGAGACGGCCAACCCATCGTGGTGCGGTGTTCGGGCCATCGCGTGGACGACAAGGACGGCGGTCCGGGGTACTTTGAGGTGTTTGCCGAAGACGTCACGGAGAGACGTGCCCTCGAGCGGCAGCTCAGAATGGCGCAGAAGATGGAGGCCATCGGCCGGCTCTCGGGCGGAATTGCCCACGATTTCAACAATCTTCTGGGCGTCATCATTGGCTACAGCGGGGTGCTCAAGAAATCACTGGACCCAAAACAGCCCAGCTACGAACACGCCGAGGAAATCGAAAAAGCAGGCCGACGCGCGGCCTCGCTCACACGCCAACTGCTGGCCTTCAGCCGGCAGCAGGTCTTGACACCTTCCATCCTGAGCCTGAACACCCTCGTTTCGGACATGGAAAAAATGCTTCCCCGCTTGCTGGGCGAGGACATCGAAGTGTCACTGTCTTTGGGCTCGGAACTTGGAAATGTCAAAGCCGACCAAAGCCAGATCGAGCAAGTGATCATGAATTTGGCGGTGAACGCGCGGGACGCCATGCCTACAGGCGGGAATCTCAAGATCCAAACCGCCAACGTAGAACTGGACCAGGCATACACGCATGATCATCCCGGTTCCCGGGCAGGACAATACGTGATGCTGGCAATTGCCGACACCGGAACCGGCATGGATGCCGAAACGCTGACGCACATTTTTGAGCCGTTTTTTACCACCAAGGAAAGAGGAAAAGGTACTGGCCTCGGTCTGGCGACCGTTTATGGTGTAGTGAAACAAAGCAACGGATATATCTGGGTGGAAAGTGCGCCCTCCAAAGGATCGAATTTTCAGATTTACCTCCCGAGGCACTGGGAAACGGAGCAAGTTTCCGGCGCTGAATCCAAAAACGGATCCCATGAGAGGCCGCAAGGATCAGAAACCATTCTTCTGGTGGAAGATGCGGATCCTCTTCGAAAGCTCGCGCAAACATTCCTCGAATCCAACGGATTCCACGTCTTGTCGGCACCGAGCGGCGAGGAGGCCCTGGAGGTTGCCACGCGCCATGCAAGGCCCTTCGACCTCTTGCTCACGGACGTGGTCATGCCGGGAATGAACGGCCGCGTACTGGCAGAGCGATTGTCCGCACGCCAGCCGCGGCTGAAGGTGCTGTATATGTCCGGCTACACGGACAGCTTCATCGCCGGGCATGGCGTGCTGCAACAAGGAGTCAATCTTTTGCACAAACCGTTTACGGAAGAAATTCTGGTGCGGAAAGTCCGCGAAGTCCTGGATAGCGACAAAAAGGGATTGCCCGATTCGAACGCAGAGTTAGAGGCGGCGGGCAGCAAAATCCATCCGAATTCATAGAAGGAGCCGACCGATGGGAAAGCTGTTGGTTGTGGACGACGACGAGGCGCTGCGCCGGCTTATGGGCCTGGAACTCGGCGACACCTACGAAGTCATCGGCAGCGGGCAGCCCGAGGAGGGCCTGGCCCTCGCGCTTGAGCACAAGCCCGACGCGATTCTGCTCGACCTGCGCATGCCGAAGTATTCCGGCTACGAACTCTGTCAGACGTTCACGTCATTCAGCCGGACACAGACCATCCCGGTGGTTATCGTAAGCGGCGAGGCAGGCACGCAAACTAAGGAATACTGTAAGCAACTGGGCGCAGCCGCCTATTTCGAAAAGCCGGTCGACTTCGAGGCGCTCAAGACATGCCTGAACAAAATCGTGAAAGACCAGCGGTACACGCCACGAAGCGAGGTACGCGTCCGGTTGCGGATTTGGCTGAAGCTGCGGGGCAAAGACGTTCACGGAAATGAGTTTGAGGAAGCCGCGATGACGGAGAATGTCAGTCTGAGTGGATTCTTATGCACCTGTACGCCGGAGATCGCGGTTCATTCTGCCGTGGACATATACATGGTTGGGGGGCGTGAGGAGTACGTGGGTAAAGCCGAGATCGTCCACGCGGATGGGAATTCGGCGCCGCCTCACCTGTATGGATGCCGCTTCAAGGAGAAAACGGGCCCCTGGGTCTTGCAATAGCTCTTTGGTCACGGCTTGAAGGCTATTCCCACTCGCGATGCGTTCGAGTTTGACTGAATCGCTCCGTGGGTTAGCTTCCAGGCTTCACAAGCCTGCTTAGCGCTTGAATGTCATCCGCCGCGGCCACCGAGAAGACTTGGATAGCGGCCGTTTCCCTGCGGATTTCTTGCCAGGTTTCGTCAGGAGTGCTCAGGAATACACGCGCTACGTGCGCATCATACTGTTTCCCGGCTCCTCGTTCAATGACTTCGCGTGACGCCGCAAACGGAAGAGCGCGGCGATATGGCCGGTCAGAAGTCATAGCATCAAACGTATCTGCCACGGCAAAAATTCTTGCGCCTACCGGAATCTCTTCTGCTTTGAGGCCTCTCGGATAGCCGCTGCCGTCGCAACGCTCATGATGTCCCAAGATGATTTCCGCGGCATTCGAGAGAAAGGGGATGCCTTTGACGAGGTCGTAGCCGATCTGTACGTGGCGCTGCATGACCTGTCGCTCTTCGTCGGTGAGAGATCCGGGTTTAAGAAGAATCGCGTCGGGTATGGCGAGCTTGCCGATGTCGTGCAACCAAGCGCCCATGGCGATATTTTTGAGCTCATGTTCCAGGCCTCCCATCGCTTTGCCAATTTCTATCGAGTACAGGAACACCCGCCGCGAATGTCCAGCCGTCGAGCTGTCTCGCAAATCAATAGCCACGCCCAGAGCTTCAAGGGTGTGCTCATAGCTCCGCTCGACCTCGCGCAACGCCTCTCGCAGTTGCTGGGTCTGTTCCGCAACCATTTCCTCAAGGTGATGCCGGTAGTTCTCGACTTCTTGTTCCAGGCGCTTCTTGTGCAAAGCCCGCGCAAGACTGGTTGACACTACGCTTGCATCCACCTGAAACGGTTTCACGAGATAAGGATTCTGTTCCGGTGACCACCAAGAAGACCAGATGGGGATAGAGCTGACGCACCTTCGCCAGAAGCTCCATGCCCGAGATTCCAGGCATTTGCAGGTCGGAAATGACAACGTCCGTTTGCTTCGCTTCAAGAATGCGAAGTGCCTCTTCGCCGTTGGCCGCTTTTTCGCAGCGAAGGCCAATTTGAGCGAGCACGAGGGCCAACACATTTCGAGCCGGGGCTTCGTCGTCGACAACCAGTACTCGCACGTCGGAAAACTGGGGAAGAGGGCTGGCGCCAGTTTTGCAATTTGACACTGCGTTTACTGCCTCACCGGATTTCGTACTCATCAGAGAATGCCTCGGACAGGCGCTCTAATCTAAGCACCCACCCTCACAGGTCAGACGACGTTCAGGAGAGGGATTTTTGCTGCAAGGGAAAGGCCATATCGTTGGAGACTCCGTGGCTCGAAAACAGTGCGAATTCAATCGGTTAGTCGTTGCTCTGCGAACCTGCACAGTCTAATCGTGAGGGGCCGTTTCATTGACGGATTCTGTTCCGGAATGGAACGCGCGCCCTTCCTTAGACAATTCGCGCAGTGAACAGACCAGTCGCGCTGAAAAAGGGGCCTCGCGTCGCGGTACCTGCCAATGGGACTCGAGGTGTTTGAACCGCTCGCAAAACCAGAGTATGTTCGTATTCGATTGTCTCCAAGGAGAGTCGCGATGACGGGCCTTCCTGAGTTCGCCTATTTCGGTCTGATTATTTTGGGAGTACTTCTGATCGTGCTTCTCGTTCTTGCCCCTCTTAAGCTTTACTCGATTGACAGAACATTGAAAAAAATTCTAGAGGAGCTCCGCCTCGCGAGAGCTTCTTCCGCTGGAAGTCTTGCCGATCCTTCGATTAGGGGTTGGTGAGAGAGCTTCGCTGGACTTCCGCAGGCGCTGTGGCCGCTCGAGGCATTTCCTCTGGATTAGCCTGGCAAAATCAAGGGATGTGGCGCATTGCAGATGCCGCGATTGTGCTTCCGTTGGTTTCGCGCGCCTCGCTCGCGTAAGTCCCTTTATCTTCAGTGGGCGGCTTACGTTTTCTTAACGGTGGACTCACTCAGTTTTGTTCTAGGTCGCGCTTCCTCCCGTAACGAAATGCCAATCCGACGCCCAGCGACATCACTCCGAGCGGAGGCACCAAAAGTACAACCACACCTCTGCTGATAGCCTTCTGTCCATCCTTGGAAGTTGCTTCGGCGGAGCTGCGACACATTGCACAACCCTGGCTGAAGGCGGGCGCAGCCCACAGCAGGAGCACCGCGGTGAGAAGTGTGGCGCGAATTCTCATTTCACTCCCAACGACAGTATACGGAAGGCGTCTGGAAAAAAGAAGATCGTCATTAGGATCAGGCAAGCCACGACCGAGCACATGGTCAGCCACTTCATCCGCGATACTTCGTATTTCAGGTGCATGAAGAAGCCGATGATCAGCGCCGCCTTGATGAGCGACAATCCCATCAAAATCGTCAGCATCTTCGTCGGCTGCATATTCTGATAGGTCAGATAGACTTCGATGGCGGTCATCACCAGCAGGGCGCCCCATACCCAGAAGAATTGCGCCTTTTTGTGATGCCGATGCTCTCCGGCGACGCGCTCGGCGATGGCTTGCTGAATGGTATCCATATCCCTCCAGCTCCTAGAGAATCTTGGCGGACATCAAATACACCAACGGAAAGATGAACATCCATACCAGGTCCACGAAGTGCCAGTACAGGCCAGCCACTTCCACGTCGGACGAGTCGTAGACCTTCGGCTTCAGCCACAAGATGATTCCGCAAACAACGGCCGCCAGCAATAGCACGTGCGCGCCATAGTGAAAAGGACTGTACGCGGGTGTTCCCAGCCATGCCGCCAGCCAAAGAACCAGGAGAATCGGAATGAAAGTGCGCCGCAACGCGACCACGCCGAGATAAATCACTCCCAGCGTCACGTGCAGCATGTGCATCCCGGTCAGGGTAAAAAATGTTGCGGGAAACTGCGGCACGAGCTTGTCCACGTTGGCAAACTCACCGGCCGCTTCGTGCCCGGGCACTGCCGGGAACATCGGAAGCGTCAGACCTTCCGCGATCAATTTGCTCCACTCGCGGCCGTGAAGAAGGATGAATGCGGTTCCGCATACCATGGTGGCCAGCAACCAGAGCCGCTGCGCCTTGGCATCGCCGTGGACCGATGCTCTTACCGCCAGCACCATGGTCAGCGAACTCGTCAGCAAGAACGCGGTCATGATGGTGGCGTTAACGATGCTCTCGGAATGGAACGGCGTGGGCCAATTCGCCGTGGAAATGCGCCCGTAGCTGTAGGCATAGAGCAATGCGCCAAACGTCAGCGAGTCGGAAAGCAGGAACAGCCACATTCCGATTTTCTTGGAGTACGTTCCAAACAGCGAAGGTTCGTAAACCGAGGGCATGTCGTGCGATACAGCGGACTCAGCCATGCGTTCGGCCTCCTCGTCAGGTGTCACTGCAAAACGGTTAACGTTCGTTTAGCGCGCAAATTCCAGCAAGCTCAAAATGTAAACCCACAGCA
>QHYF01000301.1 GCA_003224075.1 Acidobacteriota bacterium | reverse complement strand
CACCGCCATCTGCAGGCGGAGATTCGCGCTGGGAAGTTTCGCGAGGACTTGTTCTACCGGCTCCGCGTGGTAACCGTCGAGCTGCCCCCGCTCCGGGCTCACAAAGAAGACATTGCCTTGCTGGCGGAAACGTTTTTGCAGATGCATGGAACGCGGCTGGGACGCACGGCCGGGCTAAAGCGCGCGGCGATGGCGGCCATTGAGAAATACGATTGGCCGGGCAATGTGCGCGAGTTGAAGAACGCACTGGAACGGAGCCTGGTGCTTTGCCGCGGGGAAGAGATTGGAGTTGAAGACCTGCCCGCGGAGGTCGTGCATGGCGAGACGATTTCGCACAAGCATGGCGGCGACGAGCAGGACCACGGAATGTGCGAACAGGATTTTCGCGAGGCGAAGCGGAAATTCGAGGTGGCGTATCTGACCAAACAATTGGCGAATCATCGCTGGAACGTGTCCCGCACCGCGGCCACAATCGGCTTGCATCGGCAAAGCCTCCAGGAAAAGCTGCGCGAGCTGGGTATCCGGCGCCCGGGACGTGAACCGCTGGAAGAAGAGTGACTCGTGACCCGTGAAAGACAGGCCGGCCGCCCGTCATGGCTGGCGGGCTACATTATGGCAGGGGGGACCAGCTCGCGATTCGGGCGGGACAAGGCACTGGTGGAGCTCGGCGGGAAGCCTATGTTGGCGCGCATGCTCGAACTGCTACGGAACGTGGCAAGCCAGGTGAAAATCGTCGGGCCGCCCGGAAAATATTTGGAGTTTGGGGTCGAGACGGTTATGGATCAATGGCCTGGAGAAGGGCCGCTTGGGGGAATCATTACCGCGCTTCAGGACGCGGCGAAGAGGCCCGGTGAATTTGTCTGGAATCTGATGCTGAGTTGCGACATGCCGTTTTTGACGCAGGATTGGCTGCAATTCCTTGCGAATCGCGCGGCCAAGAGCAAGGCGCAAGTTGTAATTCCGCACTCAGCGTCCGGGCCCGAGCCGTTGTGTGCCTGCTGGCGCACCGACGCGCTGGAAACGCTGCACGCGGCGTTCAACCGCGGCATTCGCAAAGTGACGGACGGGATCAACACGCTGCGTGCGGAAGTCCTTGACGGGGCCGATTGGAAACGATTTGATACGGCAGAGCGGCTTTTCTGGAATATGAACACGGCTGCAGATTTTGAAAAAGTGCGCCGCGTTTGGGAAGTGCAGCGACGGTGAGCGAGTTTTCCAGGATTGACAGCGGAATCTTCGATGTTGGAGGGGACGGCCAGGCCGTCAATTACTTTGAATTTCGCGAAGTGTGCAAGTCGTTCGATGAGCGGCTGGTGCTCGACCACGTCAGCTTTTGGGTGAAGCGCGGTGAGACCTGCGTGGTCATGGGCCGCAGCGGCGTGGGTAAATCGGTTTCGCTGAAACACATTATGGGGTTTCTGAAAGCGGATTCAGGACGAATTTTGATCGATGGGCAGGACGTCACCAATTTCAAGGAAGAGGAATTTGAAGAAGTGCGGCGCAAAGTGACGATGGTCTTTCAGTCCGGGGCGCTCTTCGACTCGCTCACGGTGCGGGAGAACATCTCGTTTCCGCTCGACGGGCAGCCGGGCTTAACTTACGAGGACATAAACGAGTATGTGGAAAAAATCGCGCACATGCTGGAGGTAGAGAACGTCCTCGACAAATTGCCCAGCGAGCTTTCGACAGGCATGAAGCGCGCGGTGGCCATCGGGCGGGCGCTGGCGCAGAATCCCGAGGCGATTTTGTACGACGAGCCCACCACGATGGTGGACCCCATCATGGCGGGTCACATGGGCGACTTGATCCTGAGGTTGAAGAGGGCGTTTCACAAGACATCGATCGTTGTGACGCACGATACGCACTTGGCAAAAAAACTCGCAGACGTGGTGGTATTTCTCCAGGATGGCAGAGTCACTCTTTTCGGGCCCTGGACTGATTTTGAGAATTCAACCGATCCGTTCCTCAGGAACTTCCGTTTGCAGGATGACCTGATTCCCTCACTGGATGTGACCCTGTGAGCGCGACAAGCTCAGACATAAGCCCGGCAGGGCCGGCGGCGTCCAGCGGCATCTCCGATCCCATCAAACAATTGCGCAAGGAGATGGGCTTCTGGGACGTTCTGCTCTTCAATATTGCCACGGTCCTGGGTCCGCGCTGGATTGCTGCCGCGGCTCACAACGGCAGTTCATCCATCAGCCTGTGGGTGCTGGCGGCGGTCTTCTTCTTCTTGCCCATGGCGCTGGTCATCAACGAGCTGTCTTCCCGCTTCCCCGAAGAAGGCGGATTGTATGTCTGGTCGAAGGAGGCATTTGGAGATTTTCACGGATTCGTCGCCGGATGGAACTACTGGATTTATACGGTTTTTTATTTCCCCGGGCTGCTGCTGGCCAGCGTTTCGATGAGCGCTTATGTGCTCGGAGGAAAAGGCGTGGACCTCGCGCAGAACCGCGCCTACCTCGAGGTCGGATCCTATTTGATGCTCGCCGTTGCCGTGGGGCTGAATATCATCGGGCTGAACATCGGCAAATGGCTGCAGAACGCCGGAGGCGTTGCGACTTACTTGCCGCTCCTGATTTTGACGAGCGTGGCCGGAGTGATGTGCATGCGCGGCGGCTCGGTGACGCACTTCACGTGGGCCAACATGATGCCGACGTGGAACTGGGACACCGTGAACTTCTGGTCAC
>QHYF01000289.1 GCA_003224075.1 Acidobacteriota bacterium | reverse complement strand
C
This sequence comes from Acidobacteriota bacterium, assembly GCA_003224075.1. Lineage (GTDB taxonomy): Bacteria > Acidobacteriota > Terriglobia > Acidiferrales > UBA7541 > Acidiferrum. Next base: position 3,485 of record QHYF01000289.1, on the reverse strand, counting down.
TCCTTGAATGCGGCGGGCGCGAAGCGCGTCGGTATTTTCCTCAAAAAGAGGAAACGATTGTAGCCGAATTGGGGGGCAGAAGCAGCGAAGGCGACGTCTGTGAGCGATCAGGCGGTCTTGGAGCGCTGAGGGAAACGAAGAATACCCGGAGAGCCTCCGGCCGACGCGGCGGCAGCGGCGCTGAGAGGCTCGTTGCGCGGTTCGGACGCGACGGGAGCTTCGGGTGCCGTTGCGGGAGGCGCCGGAACCGGGGCCGTGTTCACGGAAGCGCCGGAGTCCGGCTTTTCTTCGATGCGCACCAGATATTGATAGGGAATTTCCCAGCGAAAATGCCTGTGCTGGCCGCGTTGCTCGAAGTTTTGTTCAAGGAAAATGGAGCGGCCGGAATCGGCGACAAAGGTGCCGGAGGCGGGCAGAAGGATATCGCCGGCGCGATATTGCACCTCAACCCGGCGCCCCAGATAGGTTGAGTAACGGGCCATACTGTACTCAGTGTCGGAGGCCGCCGGTAACAGGGTCAATAGTACGAAAGGACTCCCTCTGGAAAAGTGTGGAAAAGTCGTTTGCAAATAGCAGCAAATCTTTAACGGCGAGAGAGCCTGACGGAGCCGTGGCTGGATTTTTCCAGCGCATCGGACTGAAGGTATTGTCTTGCGCGAGCGTTGCCTTTCAGGTAGGCGTCCCAGAACGCGAGAGACGCGGAATTGGTGTAACCGAGGATGGCTTCGGCCTGCGCGGCACGGGCGGGCAAGAACGTCTGCGCGGTGATGAAGGACATGTGGTTGGCGCCTTCGATGAAGAGGTGGTACTTGTCACCAGGCTGGCTGCGGTCAAAAGGAGCTTTGTGCCAGGCGGGGCTGGCGACGGGACCCAGGCTGTCAAGCGAACCGGTCATTCCCATGTACGGCAGAGAGATTTGATCGAAGGAATGATCGTTCAAGCCGAATTGGCCGGGTCCCTGGGGCGAAAGACAGAGAACGGCTTTCGCGCGAGGATCGGCAAAATTTGTGCCGGAATGACCGGGGAGATCGACAATTGCGCCCGCGATCGCTTCGGCGGCGTATGAACCCATGGAGTGGCCGCTGACGCCAATGCGCTCCGGATCGATTTTTCCGGCAAGGCCGGCAATGCGCTTCTCGAGCGAGGGCAGCGCATCGAGGACGTAAGAGATGTCCCGCGGGCGGCTTTCCCAGAGCGCGGGCTTCTTGAGCGCATCGCGGACCGCTTGCATAAAGCGAATATTCTCTTCTCCGGCGTTGCGACGCTGTACGGCGGAGTCATCGTGGGTCGGCTGGATGGTGATGTATCCATAAGTGGCCCAGTGGTGCGTGAGAGCTTCGCAACAGTTTTGTGAACCGCCGGCGCCGTGTGAGAAGACAATGACGGGGTACTTACCCGAATCATTCGGATAAAAAATCCGCACGTGGAGATCCTTGTTGCGATGCGCGTCGTGGAGAACCACGTCTTCGATATCGGACACCGAGTAGGGACCATTCGCCAACTCGTAGCCGCTGGCGTCTGCCAAAGACGAAACTGCGGAGGGAGGTGCGGCCAGAGCGGTTGGATCGGGCGCAAGAGGCGCCGGGGAAACAGGTTTGACTACCTGCTTCGGCGCGCGGAAACCGACGCCGCCCGTCGGACGGGTAATAAAATAAGCCGTAGCCAGGCTTAGCACAGTGATTAGGGAAACGTTGGTGATGCGGCGCACGGCGCGGCGGCGCCGAATATAGTCTCGCGGGAGGGCGGGAAAGAGTCTCCGAATATTTGATCTTGGCGACATAGCTCGCTTGTGATTTTACGACTTTTCTTTGGTGAGGTTCCAAACCCTGCCCGGCGAAAAAAGTTACGAAAAGCTTTTTGTTGTGATAAGAGGAAGCATCACTTCGGAGGACGCGCCGCTCACAGTGTCCTGCTCACAAGGAGTAAGACTGGCGGCCTATGAATCGTCTCAGATAACTTTCCCGGGAAGCAGCGCCGTTGCGATGCAGAGTGGGCATAGCACCGGCGAGAAGTGACGCGCGAGTGGTCGAACAGAAGAAACTGACGAAGGGCAAGTCTGCCCTGTTGCTGGTTTTGTCCGCCGCGGGAGCGATTGCCTCGGCAACGGCGCTCCACGGATGGCACGTCTATGTGGGGTTTGTCATCGTGGGCCTGGGTATTTTTATCGCGTTCATCCGCTGGAACCGCAAGTATTGAGGGCGCGTCTGGGGCGAGAAGCCGGAGCAACCAAAGACGCCCGCGTGACCGCTTGCTCCTCGATGCGGCATGATTGTGTGTTTTCGGAGAGCTTACGATTGCATGAATACCGCATGAAATCTCCTGCCGAAGGCCCAAACAAAGTGGACACCACCAAAAATTTTCGCGAGTGGCTGCTCGCGCTGGCCGTATCCCTGGGAACTGCGGTGCTCGTGATTGCGCCGTTTTTCTGGCTCGGCAATGCTTCGGGACATGACTTCGGGTTCCACGCGGCTTCTTGGCTGGATGCCGCGGGGCAGTGGAGAGAGGGGATCATTTATCCGCGGTGGATGGAGTGGGCGAACCATGGCTTTGGCGAGCCGCGATTCGTCTTTTATCCCCCGCTGTCGTGGACGCTCGGGGCGGCGCTGAGCTTCGTTGTGCCGTGGAAGTTTGTGCCCGCCGTTTTCATCTCCCTGGTGCAAACCTTGGCGGGACTTTGTTCGTTTGCGCTAGTGCGGCGATTTCTTTCCGGTAACGCGGCGCTCATCGGAGCGGCCTGTTATGCGGCAAATCCCTATGCGCTGCTGGTCGTATACATGCGCAGTGATTTTGCGGAACTGCTGGCGTGCGCGTTGCTGCCGGCGGTCATGCTGGCGGCGCTGCAGTTATGCGGCCTGGTGGAGAATCGCCGGCGTTCCTTGCCGCGCGCGTTGGCGTTCTTCGCGATTGTGTTCGCGGCCGTGTGGCTGTCGAACGTGCCCGCGGGGGTGATGACGACATACAGTGTCGCGCTCTTTTTCGCGTGGGCTGCGATTGAAGAAAAATCATTGCACCCGTTGTGGCGGGGCGCGGCCGGATTCGTGCTGGGTTTTGGACTGACGGGCTTCTATCTCTTGCCGGCCGCCTACGAGCAACGCTGGGTGAATATCGCCCAGGTGCTGTCCAAAGGGCTGCTTCCTTCGCAGAACTTCCTCTACACGCAGATGGACGATCCGGAACACAACCTGTTTAACTGGATCGCTTCGAGCGCAGCGATTCTGCTCATCGTGATGACGGGCATCGCGGCGGTTGCCGTACACGAAAAGGGAACTCAGGGAGAAGAAAACAGTGAGACAAGAAAACTCTGGCGCGTGCTGATACTTCTTTCCGCCGCGGCGGCGGTTTTGATGCTCCGCCACAGCTCGATTTTCTGGCAATACCTTCCCAAACTTCGCTTCGTGCAGTTTCCGTGGCGCTGGATGGCGATTGTTGCCGTACCGTATGCCTATTTTTTGGCGGCGGTGATGACCCGGCGGCGTTCGGGATGG
>QHYF01000298.1 GCA_003224075.1 Acidobacteriota bacterium | reverse complement strand
GGCTCGCGTGTAAGTCGGGAACCAATAACGACCTTCGATGTTTTCTCGAAAAGTCTCAAAGTGCGGATAGGCGCTGTCCTCCTTTTTCTTCTTGAAACCGGTCGATATTCCGGTGGTCTTAACGATCTGCAAGTCCTTGTCTTCCACCCAGATGCGGCCTTGAAAGTAGCGCTGGCCCTTCTCCAGGGTCTTCGGCGCCACATCAAAAACATAGGTGCCAATCTCGTCGACCCGCTCCCGGCCTACATACTTAACGTCGTATTTGGGCAAATCATCCACGGTGAGCACGAGCGGCCAGACCTTCTCAATGTCGTCATAATCTTGCTGCGTCAAATAGATGCGCTGGGTTGTGGGCGTGGGAGCTTCAATTACTTTTTCGTAGCGCTTCCCTGCTGGCGTGAAGAGAATATCGCTCTTAAGGCGATACTCGCCATCAGGCTGGCCGTTCTCATCGATCGTCTGTATGACAACAGTCTGCGTATAGGTGAAATTGTCACGCTCTTTTCGAAACTCCGCCTCGCGCTCCGCGAATTTGCGAATGAGCTGATCGACAGGCATATCCGGCGGCTCACTGGTGACGCGAGAGGACGCCTCTCGTCGAGCAACACTCGGCGTTGCCGGCGACGGCGGCGCGCTGGCGGCAGCGTCCGCCCTTTGAGGCGGTGGAGGCAACGGCCCCTGATGCTGCGCAGCCAGAGGCAACGCAAACACCATGCCGCCAACCAGCAGAAGCGCTCCAACCCCAATTTTCATTTGCTTCTTCCTTATCGTCTCAGATGTGACTTCGCGCCTTAATGCGCTACAGACTAGTCTGCATTGCAAACTAGTTTGCGCTTTATCCTACATGGTTTCTCTAATGTACATGAAGTTCGATGCGCCGAACACCAGCTTCGTGGCCGGCACAGAGCAAGTGTTCATTGCAATGGACGCAGCATGCTTTTTGATAGAGAGTTGCGCGAAGAGTCGATTGATTCGTCTGGTGAGAAGAGGCGAACTCGATCACGTTTTCATGGCGCAGGGCAGCCGCCCTTGTCCAATTCCCGCAATTTCCTGATGGCGTCCGCGTTGTTTTTTTCCGATGCCACAAGCAACAGGACACGCGCCTGATCACAATTCAGAGGCACCCCAGCACCCCGCATGTAAAGATCAGCGAGGGTAACCGCTGCTTTGGCGTTTCCCGCTTGGACCGCCGACCAAAGTTGCTGTGGCGTGGCTCCGGTTTTCTTTGGAACGTTTTTCGCCTCCGGCCGCGACTGAACTGCCGTAAGCGTGGGTTGAGTTCCGCGAACAGGTCCTAACGATTTCGTGCGAGGCTGCGCGGGAGGAGGTGCAAAGGGATTATCGGCAGGATGGCTCATTGGCGCCGCTCGCTGCGCTTTCGCCCTGCTGAAGGTATCCAGTGACGTGGACGTCGCCCCCAGTACGGTCGCTGGCGCCGACACGCCGACTTGGGCGGCAGGATCCATTGAGGCCTTTTGTGCCGAGGCCGCCTGTGCAACATCCATTTGTTTGTGGTTCCCCGAGTACTTGAAAGCCGGTATCGCCACGGCGCTGGAAATCAAGATCCCCAGAAAAACGCCACGAACGAATTGGCGCCGCGTAGCGGAGAAGTATCTTTCCTGGGGAACCAGTTCGGTGACATTCAGCGTTACCGAAGTTGATTGGGTCTCAGAGAGCGACTTCTCAGAGTCGGTACCATAGTGCAAAGGCATCGCGTCCAGCCGCCGCTCAGGCAAAACAGAGGCGCGCATGCTTTTCGGCGCTCCTGCTTGATCGCCAGGAGTGCTCAACACGGGCGGGGCCGCCGGCGGGTGCTGACTTCTCAGCTTTTCAGCCTTCGGCGACCTTCCACGCAATAGAGACGTAATCAAGCTCCCTGGCTCGCGTGCGCGACGCGGGGAAGCGTCGAATCCCCGCGCGACAACAGAAAGATGATCGCCGTTCTGCTTTCCAGCTGGGGATGCCAGCTTCATCCAGGTACGAATTTGTTCGTGGGCATGCTGGCTGAGGGCAAGAAACTTCAACCCGCCGACTTTTTTCGTGGCGTCAGTCCAAACGAGTTTCCCGATAGCTTCGATTCGATCTTTGAGATTGAGTGAAAACCAGAAATGAATCAGGTCACCCTGAAGAACGGGGGTGAAGACTTCAAAACAGAGTCCTCCCTCGGAAATATTCAACACCGTGCCGCCATCATCCCGGTCCATTTGAATGAAAGCTAATTTGTCTGGGACTCTTCTTTCTCTTTGGCGGCGATTAGGAGTCATGGTTTTTCGAGGGATTTCCCAATTTTCGGCGCGGCCTTCAACGGCCGGGAGGAGTGAAGAATTGCCGAATTGGCAGGCCCAGGGCAGGGTAGGGCTTAGCCAGAAGCCCTCGCGTTTCTAATTATAGTTAGACGCTGCGTCCTTGCAAGGGGTTTCCCCGCCAGGCCAAGTATTTTCGATGCTTAGCGAGCTCGGCGGGCACGATCTGGGGTCCTGTTCGCGCGTTCGGACGCCGGGGCGGACTCGGGAGCGTTTCGGGGTCTGGGACCATTCAGTCCGCCCGCGGCGCAACTAAAGCAAAGCTCTCCGTGTTCTAATTCTGAGACGTTGAGAATGTCAACCGAACACTGATATTCTGGGACCTCCACCAGCCAACCCCAGCCTCCGCGTGTGTCTCTAAAAAGGCAGCCAAATATGGACGCCGAGAAACTCCGGATCGCCCGTGACAAACTCACGCGCGTCTTCCGCTACTTAGAAGCACTGAACGAACACCGCAATCCGCCCAAACGGCAGATTCGCGAGCAGCTCTGGAACCTTTGGTTACACGACCTCCCCGAGCATCCTTCGATTAAGCGCGGAGCGGCGAAATCGAGGCCCTCGAAAGCTGCAGCCGCCGACGGCCAGGGCGCCGAGGGTGGTAACGTAACCTTTGTTTTGAAGGTTCAACGCCCGACGCTCACTGCTCCTTCCGCCCCTCCTGGTGAAATTGCCGAATGGCTGGAAACCGGCTGGGACGATCCTGCAAATGACGCCTCCATCCAAGAAACCCGGAATGAGTCCGAGGAGAATGCCGAACCGCGCATGGCGCGATTTGCGGATAATCCGGCAAGACCAACGATGCTCCAGCGCTGGAAGTCTGTGCGTGATGACTGGGCAAGCAAGGAAAAACCCGCTCGCGCTTCCATGAAGATCTTCGAGACGCTTTACGCCTTGTATGGCCGAATCGACCGAGAGGCGGAACGCGTCGAGCTTGTTCTAGGAGACGGCATTCTGAGCTGGTACCGCCCCGAGGGAGGCATTTACCATCCCATTCTGCTCCAGCGTCTCCAGCTGCAATTCAATGCGTCGGTACCCGAGTTCACGCTGTCCGAGGCCGATCACCCCGTCGAGCTCTACTCGGCCCTATTCCAATCGATGACCGATG
>QHYF01000052.1 GCA_003224075.1 Acidobacteriota bacterium | reverse complement strand
CGCGTTCGCAATAACCGCGACCCAACTTGTGGCCACCGCTCTTAGAACAAGGGAGATGCGCATGGAACCTCAGAACTTTTGCAGTATGATGCGGGTCATGAGCGTGTGTGCGAAACAGAACACGAGAGCGCAGAACCACTTTCGATGTGTGAGCCCGCAGAGAGGGGTCTGGGCTATTCCGCCGTCTCACGAAGCGCGCGATCTGCGCTGCCCGGGCGAACAGGAGGCAGCCTCTTCGACGCGAGCTGATTCCTCAACGAGTATTCTTCGAAAAGCACTTCCAGTTTTCTTGTGTTTTTCTCGACATCGAATAGCTCCTCCACTCTTTGGCGTGCGTTCCGACCAAGCCGAGAGGCGAGTTCTTGGTCCCGCAGAAGCCTCAGGATGGCCGACGACAGCTTGTCTATATCTCCCGGAGGGACGATGAAACCCGTCCGGCCGTCGACGGCAGCATCGGGCAACCCGCCGTTTTGCGAGACCACTGTTGGCTTGGCCATGGCCATGGCCTCCAGATGAGCGATTCCCAGTCCTTCGATCCAAGTTGTGGGACAATGCACAAAGACGTCTAATATGGAAAGAATCTGGGGTATGTCAGTGCGCCAGCCTACAAAAACGAAATAATCGGCCAGGCCGAGGTGTTGAACTTTGTTTTTGAGGTATTTCATCGAGGGTCCGTCGATGCCGGCCTCGTCATTCCCAACGATCAGAAAGACAACGTCCTTGTAATTCCTCACAATGGACACGGCCGCTTCGACGAACTCGTTGTGTCCTTTCCCTTCAACCAAACGAGAGATGTAACCGACGACCTTTCTGTCAGCAGGGATGCCAAGCTCGGTGCGCAGTTCCGGGTGAGCGGAGGAAGGATCAAACTTTTTCAAATCAACGCCTTCAAAAATGGTGACCATTCTTCTTGTGGCGGGATTATTTTCAAGCTGGTCTCTGGATGTAGCAGCGGAGATTGCGATAAAGAGATCGATCCACGGTGTCAGTATTTTCTTGAACAGTTTACCTTCACCGATGCCGCCAGCTTTTCGACAGATGCATGGAATACCGCTGATCCGGGCAGCCAGCGCTGCAACACGGTGATAATGAACATCATTATTGAGCACGATCAGGTCAATCCGATTCCTCTTCAAGATGCTCAAAAGTCTCCAGACTTGCGATACGTCGATCAGAATGAAGAGCAAGAGGAAGCGCAGGAGCTCTTTGCCCAGATTCAGCCACTTCCATTTCGACCCGCCCGACAGAAATTTGGATTGGAGATAGTGCGCTAGCGCACGATTTCCGCTGAGGAAGAGCACGGGAACGCCCATTTCTTGCAGCGCTCGCGTCTCTGGAGAGGCGTGGTAGAAGTAGAAGGCTACGACTGGTTGGAACTTGTCTTTGTCCAGGTACTTTAGCAAGTACTGGAGGAAAGCGCCGGGACCGCCGTAGCCGCCCCCACTGTCAATAATCAAAATTCTGTTCCGGTTGGACAATTCGGACATCTCAGTTCAAGCAGATTACATATATTGCTGGGGCGTCCCAGGGCGGGCAGGAAATTCTAGGATGAAATCTGCCAGACAGTCTCTACCAGGAGCGGGTGCATGTGAAGATAGCGCGTAGCGTTCCGCTTTGAGTCAATCAGTTGATATACGCGTTCGGACTGTTCGGCAGTCAAACCGGTCGCGTCCGCCACGTCAGCGGCCGGGAGGCCGTGGTTTCTTGCATACAAACAGAGGTCCATTTTGTCGTAAGGAACAGCGAAATAGAATTCCTCTTGAGATTGATCCAATGAATAAGTGTCGGTTGTTGGCTGACGTCCCTGAATTTCGTGCGGAACGTTGAGATATTTCGCCAGCTGGTACACCTGGGTTTTGTACAGGTGGGCGATGGGTTTGAGGTCGGCTGCTCCGTCGCCATTCTTGACGAAGAATCCCTGGTCGTACTCCAGACGGTTGGGGGTACCCACGACGGCGTAGTTGAGGCGATCTGCGTGATAGTATTCGATCATCTTCCGCGTGCGCTGCTTGAAATTGCTGGCGGCTACGATGCCCAAGAAAGCTTCGGCGGTGAGCCGGGCGCGCGTTTCAACTCCAGCAGGGGACCGCACGACAACCGAATAGAACGGATAGGTCGGAGCATCCAGAAAATTTGGCAATACGATCTTGCACTTGTGCCCATCGTGGTATTCCGGGACCACCTTGCGGATGGCGTCGTCGCGCCGCTGATAGCATCCAGCGGCTTTAAGAATGGGGCTAATGTCTTCGAGCACAGTTCTAATTCGAAGAGAGTCCGCGAGGAGATGGGCCAAGCGGGTAGTATCCGGAGAAGACTCTGCCTCCGGCATGAATAACCCCAAGACTCGTTCCGATCCCAGAGCCCGCACACAAAGCGCGGCTGCCACACTACTATCAATACCGCCAGACAGCCCGAGCACGACTCCTTTCCTCTTCAACTGGCGGCACACACCCTCCCGGATGCCACCTTCAATCTGTTCGGCAACCTTACTGGCGTCAATCTTCAACACTTCGGCCGAGAACTTGAGATGAATCTTCACTCTTGTGCACCCACCGGCATAGCCAATTCCAGTTTGCTGATTTTTCCGCTCGAAGTCTTAGGAAGGGAATCCCGAAATTCGACGAATTTGGGCACCATGAAATCTTCCAAGTGCTGTGAACAATGACGTTGGACGTCGCGCTGCGTAAGCTGTGCGCCCTCGCGCAGCGTAATGACTGCTTTGATTGCCTGACCGAGCAGTCCATCCGGGACCCCGATGACCACTGCTTCGGCGACGCCGTCGAGGGAATAGAGCACATCCTCGATCTCTTTGGGGCTGACCTTCTCTCCACGACATTTGATGATGTCGTCTTTCCGCCCGACAAAGTACAGAAACCCTTCCTCGTCCATTCGGAACAGATCACCTGTGTACAGCACCTTTTCTCCGGGAAGGTGTCCGCACCGGAGGACTTTATCGGTTTCTTCCGGCAGCTCCCAATACCCCTTCATTACGTTTGAGCCGCGAACCACCAGTTCGCCAATGACCCCTGGGCCGACTCTACGACCGTTGTCGTCCACAATATAGACCTCTTCGTTCGGCATGCCGCGGCCAACAGAAGTAGGTCGGAGGTCAATCTGGTCCGGTGGGAGGTAGGACACGCGCTTGCATTCCGTGAGGCCGTACATCGAGTACAACTTGACATGTGGGAAGACCTTGCGCAGTTGTCGGATGTGCTGGGTGGGCAAAGCGGCCGCAGTATTGGTAACGTATCGGAGACTGGGAAAGTCATACCCTTTCAAGTCCAACTGCAAGAGGATGGCCGAAATTGTTGGAACGAGAGGGAAGCCGGTCACCTTCTCTTGGACCAATTTCTCGATCACAGCGTAGGGATAGGTGAAGGAGCGCTCCAGGATGATAGTCCCGCCGATCTTAAATGCCATCAATACCTGGTAGAGCCCATAATCAAAAGAAAGAGGAAGAACGTTCAGGATGACGTCGTCGGGCACATTTTCGAGATAAGTGGTAATGGAAGTGGCAGCGGAGACGATGTTCAGGTGCGTCAGCATGACCCCTTTTGGCTTTCCGGTCGAACCGGATGTATAGACCAAGGCAGCCAAATCGATATCAATGCACTTCTTGACGGGAGGCAGGTTAGGCAAATCGGCTCGAGTAAGAGTGTCCTCGAGGGAAACCAACTGTGCTTCGCTATCTCTGAGGCTGGTCGAACTCATTCCAGCGACAAAGATGCTCTTCAGATGGGGAAGCTGCGGCCTGCGACTCTCGAGGCCAGCCAGGTTTCGAATATCCGTGATAAGAGCCACTGCTCTGCAGTTGTTCAATATGTAGGTGAGCTTGTCCACCTTGGTTGTTGGATTGACTACCAGAAAGACAGCCCCGGCCTTCAGAACAGCGAAGATGGATAGAACTGCTTCCACGGAGTTTTCCAAATAAATCGCGACCCTTGCTCCTCGTTGCACACCTTCGGCGACCAGCGCATGAGCCAAGCGGTTGCATTGTTCTTCGACGTCCCGGTAAGTCAGCCGACGATCTCGGCAAACCAACGCTGTTTTTTCCGGAGATCGCCCGGCACTCAGTTCAAGGAATTCTTCAACTTGCATTGGTTCTAGTCCTCAGGAGGTGTGTTGCAGCTTCCGTTCGAGGAATCTCACCAGATTGTTGATGGAATCGAGGTTGTCTGGAACCAGCTCCCGGTCCTGAATCTTGATCCGGTACGTCTCTTCCAGAAAGACCACGAGTTCCAGAACGCCGGTGGAGTCGATGATTCCCTTGTCTAGGAAAGAGTCGCTGCTGGATAAATGACCGTTGGGTTGGCCAAAAAGGAAATTGTCAACGACAAACTGGCGCAGTTCCTGCTCGATGTTCTGCATAGAAAGGTCTATCTCCAAAGTTTCTGACAAATTGTTCCACGACAAGCTGAGTCGAAAGAATGCCAACCAACGCCATGTTGTCGCGCACTCCGATGGCGCGTCCCTGGCGGAATTTCTGGACGAGGCTTTTTACGGCTAGAGAATCAAAGAGTCCATCCTGTTGAATGCGATCGGAGGACAACAGAGCGTCCACGTATTCAAGTGGCGGTCCATGAAAGAAGCTTTTTCCGTCTGGCGCCCTGTACGGCTGCTTGGGCCTTTTCATGACGCTGGGGGGTACCAAACCGTTCGCGCAGCGCTTCAAGAGGTACTTTTCGTTGAGGACCTTCATCTTCAGATACGGCGGAATCCCAGCAGCAAACTCAGCGACGCGGTAGTCCAAAAAAGGAAATCTGCCTTCGACTGAGTGAGCCATGGCTACGCGATCACCCTGGGAAGAAAGGATGTAGCCGGGAAGGAGGTACGCAGCTTCCAAATACTGTGCTCGGCAGAAGGCATCCCACGCTGAATAGCCTGGCGGCAATGTGCTGCGCAAATCCGCGTATCCATCGTGCGAACGAACTTGCGATTTGATGTCTTCGGAGAAAAACATTTTCAGTTTTGAAGTTAGCTCCCATCTCGGGAGGTGAGAAAAGAATTCGCTTTTTAACTCATGTGGCCGGACATGGAAGAAAGCTCTCAGGTAGGCGTCAGACTGCCCTTGCAGGTATGGCTGGTAGGGATAGAGCCTTCTAAAGAGCAACGGTCTGGTCGTGGATTGAGGGTGGGCGGCGCAAAACCTTCGAATCTTGGCTTCCTTAAAAATGTCATATCCGCCGAACATCTCATCCGCCCCTTCCCCCGTAAGGACTACCTTGTATCCATGCGCTCGAACCAGTTCAGACAAAATGTAAAGAGGTGCGGGAGCCGTTCGGAGGATAGGCCTTTCCGTGTGCCAGATGACGGCGGGAAAAACGCTACCGATGTCTTCGCAACTGCAACGCACCTCCTGATGGTCCGTCTCGAGGAAGTGGGTGACTTCATTCTGGTAACTGCCTTCATCGAATTCTGCGTCGTCAAACGTTACTGAAAATGTCCTCAAAGGGGTTTCAGTAAATTTCTTGACAAGGGCGGTAACGAATGAGGAGTCCAGTCCGCCGCTGACATAAGCGCCGACCGGCACATCCGAGCGGAGGCGAATGCGAGTGGCGTCCACCAGTAGGTCCAACAACTCTCCTGCGTATTGCTCTTCATGAGCTGCCGCGCTCCCTACATTCTTCGAGCCTTCAGCGTAGTCGAGGCGCCAGTACTGCTGAGCCGCGATTTGTTTGCGATGGACGGTCAGGGAATGGCCGGGGGGGAGCTCCAAGATGTTCTTGAAGATCGTCCGCGGCGGAATCGAAACCCAAAACGTAAAAATCTGATCAAGGGCGATCGGGTCAATCTCCCTAGAAACATTGGGGATAGCAAAGATGGACTTGATCTCGGATCCAAAGACGAATGCATCTTCCGTGACCGTGTAAAAAAGTGGCCGGACCCCCAGCCTGTCGCGGGAAAGAAAGAGTCTTTCCCTTTTGCTGTCCCAAATCGCAAAAGCCCACTGACCGTTGAGATCTTGAACGCATTGCTCTCCCTTCTCCTCGTAGAGCCGGAGAATGACCTCAGTATCAGATCGGGTACGGAAGCTGCGCCCCTTTCTGACCAGATCTTTCCTCAATTCGACGTAGTTGAAAATTTCTCCGTTAAAGATGATGGAAAGAGACTTGTCTTCGTTGTGCATGGGCTGCTGGCCGGCGCCCAAGTCTATGATGCTGAGCCGCGTATGCGCGAGTCCCGCCCGTTTATCCGTGTAAATGCCGAAATCATCCGGGCCACGATGCCTGATCCGTTCGACCATCCGGACGAGAAGAACGGGGTCTACACGTTTTTCGCTGAAATTTAAGATTCCTGCAATGCCGCACATAAGTCAGCCAATTCGAAATGACCGAATATTACGTCTCGGTGGATGTGTCGAGGTCTTAGTTGTTTGCGACTTGTAGCAACTGGGCTTTGGTATGCCCCCGCATGCCGCTGATCGATACTGGCTCAAATGGCTCGAAAAAGGGGCAAACGGCGAGCGGCTCGAGGAAATTTCACAAGATTTCCCTGGCCGCCGCGATGACACGGTCGAGATCTGCCAGGGCGAGATCCTGATGACAAGGCAACTCCAGCACCGTTCGGCGCAACTCGTAGGTTTCAGGGAAAGGATCTTTCGGGCCCGCGGGATGATTCGGGAACCACATGTTTACCGCCTCGACCCCGCGTGCGAGGAATTTCTCGACCACTGCAGGCTTGTCTTTGACAAGAAGCGGATACGAAAGCGGACACACTCCCTGTGGAAGCCCCTCAAAGACGGGCGGCGCCAGACCTCGCAGACGCTCAAGCATATACGAAAAGTTCTTTCTACGTTTTTCGACAATAGCTGAAAAATTCTGCGATGCAAGCACCCAGTGAGACAGTCGGCTCATTCCAACCTCTGCATGCAGCGGATTGAAATGATTGGTGCCCGCCTGGGCGGAATTGGCATCCACACTTCGGCCCGTCTTCTTGGCCGCGTTGCGCATCATTTTAAGGAGCTTCCGCTGCCAGTTCTTTCTGTGGTTTGACAAATAGCTGTCCAGGGAACGCGCGGCAGAGGAGAACGAGTTTCTCCATGGCGGTGGAGCGTGCTGCCGAAATGCAGAAAGCCCTCCACGTCGCAGGACAAGAGCCCCTCCATTCGGGACAGGGAGGGATTTATACAAACAATAAATGGCGGCATCTCCCCAAGAGCCCAATAGCCTCTCCTCATGGCGGGACAAGAGCGCCAGGGCGCAATCTTCGATCAACAAAAGATTGCGATGACGGCACAGTTCAGAGAGTTCTCTGACCGGTCCTGGGAAGCCCAGATAATGAATCAAGTAGATCACCCGAGTGCGATCGCGGATGAGCGATACCACCTCGTCCAAATTGACGCGCATTCCCTGTCGAACCGGATAAAAGCGGACGTGAACTCCAGCGGCAAGCAGAGCTTCAAGCTCAACTCCATGAAAGTAGGAAGGAAAGAGGACTTCCTTTCCAGCCAGGTTCCAGTGGCGCGCCAGGGCATAGAGGGCATTCCGCGCGAAATAAAAGTACCGCGCGGAAGGATGGTTGAAGGGAAAAGGCAACTCTGGATGTTTTCTCCTCGGCCAAACCATGCTCGGACACAAAACTGGATAGGCCGTAGCAAAGAGTTCGTTCCTGCGTTCAGGAAGCTGGACACCTGTGTTCGCTGCGCTGTCCAGACTCCTAGTGTCTTCCATCTTTGCCGGTTCGATTGATGAAGTCCTATATGGAATTGAGGACATGCGATGGCCGATCGAAGATTGTATTCCGAGCATGCTTCATTGCCGACACCAAGACATCGAGAGCGCGCCCCTTTCGAGTTTTATTAAAGACACACCAATCATTTTGGACGCGAGCCTTCGAAGTCCAATCCCTCTTCCAATTGTCGAAAGCGCCCAAGAAATCAAATTCGGTGTATCCGCGCTTCACGCAATCCGCCAAGACCGCGCGCACGAGCAGTTGGCCGGGCGAGTATTGTGAGTACGCTTCGTCATAAGCGGTCTTGAGGAGAAAGTAGCGGCTTCCGTAACTAAGACCTAACTGAGCGGCCACATCGCGGCCGTTCGATTCAAGTATGTAAACGGAAAGATAGTTGAATTGCTCCGCGGCCCGGGCGATTTGATCATAGAACTGTTGCGTGTGCGCGTCCAGGGTGATCGCGCTTCTAGAACGACCCTTCCACCCAGACCGCTCCAATTCGTAGAACCGCTGAAGCATCTGCGGGTCCGCTTTGTCAAATCGTTGCAAAGCCAGCGTCCCCTGTGCGGAAAGGTTGCGCCACCTTCGACACAGATTGGCTCGGAATTTTGCGTCTGTCCCTTGGAGCGACGATTCTCCGTTCGTATTCCCATCTAGGATCGGAATATACGGTGAATGCCAGGATTCCCTCCGCGCAATCGGAAAACCATTCACACTTGCGGTCGAAACCAAATCTTCCAGGGGCGCGCCGGCCAGCACATGTTGCATCTCGAAAAGGTCCCACGCGACGGAATCCCTAAGAAACTCCCAGATGGCTTGCGTTGCCAGTTGGCCTTCTGGTCCAGCACTCCGGATTAGATCGAATCGCAGGCAATGCACGTTGGCAGCACTACGGAGTTTTCTTACCGGGAACCCCCAGAACCAGGCCTGCTCTTCCACAAGCGGGAGGACGGCCTTCAATCGCCCATCTACCCGCGCCGTAACTAAAAGGGTTGGCTTACGAGGTGCGAAGGCGCGGAGGTAGGTACTGACCCACTCCGGGCGAAAGAACGGCTGGTCGTTGTGTGCCTCCGCACAAAGCTGACGCCACTCACCGGCAATAGACTCCACGACTTCAACGCCACCGCGGTGTCCTTCAACCGTCAGCAAGGGCTTGGGGATAGTTTCCTCGACGGAAATCACATTCTGACGTGGAATTACGAGCTGTCCCGGCAAGCTTGGACTCCACTCAATTCCCATAAAGAGGTTGCCCGTTGATTCCCTGGCGTTTGGAGGCAAGAGACTGCTGCGCCTGGGGGGTCTTTATGGCTATGCTGAATTCGAAGAGCATAAATCGCTGTGGCCCTCTCGATCAATTCGACTGCACGAACCCCGTGATTCCTCAACAGATGGACACTGAGAACGAGAATCCATGGCAGTCAGCGGTTTCTGGGTGCGGATGATCCGCTTATGGAAGCGGTCAAAGCAGAAGTTGCGGAAACTCTGACAGGGAGGCCGGTTGATTCTCCCTGGCCGAGGCGAAACTTCAGTTTCATAGCGTCCACGAAATCAAGTACGGACTGCAATTCCAGCTCCAGTTCCCATAAGCTCGTGTAGAATTTTTTGCGGAATAGATGACATTGGGGTTTCTCTGTCCAGGAGAAATCTTCTCCACCGAAAGAAGAAACATAGTGGTAGTAGGTGGAGGCCGCTAGGTGCATCGCCTCCAGGGACATGTTTTCACGCTTTCCATAGGGGAATGCGAACAGTTCCACAGGTTTTCCAAGCTGGATTTCCAGATCATTCTTGGAACCAGCGATCTCCGACTGCAGGTTTGCCCGATCAACGGCGCCGCAATCTAGGTGCGTACGGGTGTGGCTGCCGAACTCGATTCCCCGAACGCTCCAGTATCTGATTTGATCCCATGTCAAGGGCAGGAAACCCTTTGTGCCATTCACCAGGTCATGCTCAAATTCCTGGCCAGTTTCCACGGGGCGGGTGGTAACGAACAAAGTGGCTGAGATTCCCATCTCAGTAGCCACTGCTCGCAGGTTCAAGAAATTGTCTGCATAACCGTCATCGAAGGTAAGTACGACGGTGGGAACTCGTACTTCGCCCGAACGCAAGAGTTCGACAGCTTCGGAAAGATTCACGATGCGATAATGTGTTCGCAGGAAGAGGACTTGGCGCAAAAAAGCTTCGGTAGGTACTCCCATCGTGTGCGGGCGATCCGATACCAGGTGATGGGCCAGAATGAGCACCGGATATTGCCTCCGCCAGCGGCGGAACCAGTTCCGCCCGACAATCCACGGAGAGCAAAGAAGGAGCGTATCCAGGCAGAGTTTCCATGTGGAACGGCAGCGCTTGCGGTTAGGCCAACTTTGCACGCCATGGGAGACGGTCTGGTCCAATTGCGTGAGGCATGGGGAGAGAACTCGGTCGACCCACTGAGTCACTTGTTTGGATGCGCTTGTAGCGCTTCCAGCTGACAGGCTCGCTGCTGTTTGCAACAGCAAATCGTCTGCTATCAAATCAGTCTTTAGGGCAAATCCTAACGATCCATCGTAAGGCTGCCAGGGGAGGGTCAGTGAAGCAATAGTGTGCGGGCTTTCCGAATCTTTCGTGAAGTGTTGGACGCAGATCAGGGCGCCATTGTTGGTCAGCCTGGATTCACTCTTATTCTTACCAGAGCCGGCGCGGATCAAACCGCTCAGTGGGCTTGCCGGTAGCCTCGGGATCGAAGGAAACTCTCCGATCAATATGATCAGATCGAGATCGGTATGGCCGATGGAGTTCAAAACTTCCGTATCTTTGCCGTTGGGTGAAATGAAGAAAGGCCATCCCGCTTGAGTACATTCTCCAGCTAACCTCTCGATGGTGAATTCTTTCGGATTGCTCAGATGGCGGGGGCAACCGTGTACGAACCAGAGGAAGCATTGCGCCAGGATTTCCGCAATAGAAGAGAGCCAAAGGCGGAGTTTCGACCGCCGACCAGGTAAGGCAGGATTCCCTCGTGCCCCGCCTGCCCAGACCAGTTGCTGCACTCGAGGAAGCTCTTGAATGGGCCGCTGGACTATGCCACAGATTTCCGCGCCGGGAATCTCATGCACGAGCCGGTTTGCAAATCTCCAGCTGCGTGATGGCCGGGCGTTGGAGAGAATCAAGATGCGAAGAGAGTTCATTTCGGTCACGCCGTAACCCGGGAGTGAGGAAAGTCCATACCTGCGGAAAGAAGAGCGTTTTGAGTTCGACGGGTTCCTAGTATGCATTCCTATTTCTGTATTTCGGAAAGAGAGTAAGGAAGATGATCCGCAAATCGAAGGCAAAACTCCAGTTTTGAAGATAGTACAAGTCGTGTTCGACACGCTTTCGGATGGATGTGTCGCCGCGCCATCCGTTGACCTGGGCCCAGCCAGTGATGCCTACCTTCAATCGATGGCGACTGTTGTATCGAGCCACTTCATTGAGGAACTTCTCAACAAAACGTGGACGCTCGGGCCGAGGCCCAACGACGCTCATATCGCCTCTAAAGACGTTGAAGAACTGGGGTAACTCGTCCAGGCTGGTCCTGCGCAGAAAGACTCCGATTGTGGTACGACGCGGGTCACGTGCAGTCGTCCAGCGCGCATCGCTTTCGGACGGGTCGCTTACGCGCATCGTTCGAAACTTGTACATACGAAATATTCTGCCGTTGAGCCCTACGCGATCCTGAACAAATAGAACAGGGCCGGGAGAGCTGAGGCGGACAGCAACCGCAATGGCAGCCATGAGTGGGGCGGTAAACAGAATGGCTATGGTTGAAAATGTGAAATCGAAAGCGCGTTTCAGTAAAGAATAGCGGATGGAGTCGGCAGGAGTCGCGGTCAGGTCGAGGATTTGCAAGCGGCCAAACTGGAATAGTCTCTCACGAACCAGCATGTGATCACCGAAATCGATAACCGCACGCACGGGCAGGCAAAAACGCTCGACGGCCTTCATAATGTCCGGGATCTCAGAGAATCGGACGGGCGGAAGCGCGAGTAGGATTTCATCTACATCATCGCTCCGGTTGACCCGCTCTGTTATTTGCTGGAAAGAATAAACGGGCGCATCATCGACAGCTACTGTTTGGCCAGGGAGGCTTACATAGCCAATGACTCGACAGAAAGAGAGCGGTCCGCGGATTAGCCTGTGTGTCGCCCGGCGGGCAAATCGGTCCGCCCCAACGACCAAGATGCGGTTGGGTTTTCTGAGCCCCGAATGGCTGTGAACGAGAATCCTAAACGCAGCGCGCATCGTCAGGGTCATTAAAAGCAAAATTACTGCGCTAAGAGCAAGGAAGGCGCGGGAGAGGTTCGTGTACCGATGGAAGAAAAAGAGCATACCGAGGACCATGGCGTAGGTAGCCATACAGGCCGGAAAGGCAGCTTTGATTCCCGTGCGCTCACGGAAAAGCTCCTGGACGCTCGAGACTCCGTAGAACTCGGTAATGATTGCCCAGACGACAGTGGTGAACAGCAGTAGATTAAAGTAGCCGTACGGGTCGATTCCAGTATTCGAGTGTCCTGACAAGAAGCGAACGTATCCCGCAGCTCCAAAAGAGAAGGAGGGTAAACAGTAGGCTACAATTCTTAGATAGAAATGGTAATAGTTTACAAGACGTCTCATGGTTAGCGAGCTTTAGAGCCGGTTTCTTGGTTAGAGGGGAAGCGGTCGTGCTTTTCTCTTCGTTTCAAACGCAATCAACGCGCTACTCGTGTCGACTGCAAACTCACCGAATCTCTCGGGTCCGGTCTTAGCTGGAGCAACAAATTCTTTCGAAAGATGAATATGCTGCCCTATAGACTGACTCCGCTGGTTTGACGCTGGCTCCCATGCGCCTAGTGGTCATCCAGCCGTCTCAGGCCGCGTTGTGCGCGGCGTAGAATTCCATGTGAGCTTCTGTTGCCCGCTCAGGTATCTGAGGAACCCGAGGAGCATGGCGAGATTCATCAAACAAAAATGGAGGGGTGCGGAGAGCAGCCGCGCCGGCTTCCCCTGCTTCTTGCGCCAATATCCGATGAAGGCGCTCAAATAGAATGCGCACTGTGCGATAAACAGAATGGCAAAATCGAGCCGCTTGATCATCACCACACTGCAGATAAAACCAACGAGAAGGAGCAAGGGAGCGAGCCATCGGAGGACTCTATGCGAGAAGAAGCAGAACGCCAGCAAGCCCTTTAGCGGATTGAGGCATTCAAGGTTGGCAAACAGTGTTTGGTAATTGCCGGCGCCGATGCGAACCCTGCGGGCAAACTGGGCAGAAAGAGTTGGAGCAATTTCCTCGATCGCAACCGCCTCCGGATCATAAATGACGCGGTAACCCTTAAATCGGATTTCAAGGGGGATTTGGAAGTCTTCAATGATGGAGTGCTTTTTTGGATGGAAGAGAGAGCGGCGTACGGCCAGGACGCTGCCGTTTCCTCCAAGCGTACAGTTCAGTCGATTTTCGAGAAGTTTTAAGGCTGATTCGTAACGCCAGTAAAGAGACTCCGCGGCTGGGTCCGAGCCTGGAGCCGCCACGCGGCTCTCCTCGCCGCTTACCGCGCCGACCCGCGGATCTGCGAAGTGACGAACAAGGTTGCGAATACAGCTGCGTTCGAGTTTCGTATTTGCGTCGGTAATCACGATGATTTCGGCCGACGTTTGTTCTGCAAGAGAGCAGAGGACCGGCAATTTTCCCCGGCGGTTATGAAAATGGAAGACGCGAAGCTGGCTGGATTGCATTTCATTCAGAAGCTCGGGGTCTAGGTGGTCCGGTGAATAGTCCGTGTCGAAAGTGTTTTTCACCTTCGCTTGAATGACGGCTTCCTCGTTATGGACCGACATCAAAACGGCAACTCGTGGGGTGTAGTGGGCGGGCTGTGGACAACGGCGACCGCCTCGGCGAATCAGAAAGAACAAATCTGATTTTGCCTGTGAGAGTACCGACAAGACAAAAAGCATCAGCGGGTAGCCTGCATAATTGTAAACGACGGCGCACGTGCAGATCCAAAAGATCACTTCTGCGGCAGGCATATTCATGCGCTCCAATCCATCGAAGAAGTCTGCAGATTTGAAGTCAAATCGTGTGGGACCGCCGTGGAGGTTGTCTCCATTGTACGAGCGATGTGCTGAACACCGATCGCAATGGCGATCGGATAATAGATGTACCCATTCGCAAGCAATGTGGGCAAAAAACGCCCCAGACACGAGTGACAACAGACTAACCAGCGTGGCACGCGGACCTCTCCAGACAAACTGCGTGGCTGCATCCTCCAGTCCGAT
>QHYF01000297.1 GCA_003224075.1 Acidobacteriota bacterium | reverse complement strand
GTCAACGCGGGCCACAACGCGCCGATTCTCCGCCGCGCGAGCGGGGCCGTCGAATCTCTGGAAGTGGGTGGCTTGCCACTGGGAATACGATCGGACGTGAACTATGAGACCGCCTCGCTCGAGCTCAAGCCGGGCGACGCGCTCATTTTCTTTACCGATGGCGTCGTCGAGGCCTTCAATGAGGCGGGGGAAGAGTTCGGAAACGAGCGCTGGCTCAGCGCCATTCGCAATCTCCCGGACTGGAACGCTCAGCAAACCCTTGAGTTTCTGATGAAGCGGGTGGATGAGTTTGTCGGCGCCACACGCCAGTCCGATGACATCACCTGCATGGTCTTCCGCAGCAGATAGCTCGGCACGGAAACCCGCATCACGGCGCTCTCCCCTCGCGACCGCGTCTGTCGCATAATCACAGCGTGACACCGCGCGAACTGGCCAACTCGATCTGTGACACACTGCGCGTCCACGGTTACCAAGCGTTGCTGGTGGGCGGATGTGTGCGCGACTTGCTGCTCGCGCGCGAGCCAGCGGATTACGATGTAGCAACCGACGCCACGCCGGATCAGGTCATGAAGCTATTTCCAGAGAGCGTGGCCGTGGGCGCGCAATTCGGTGTCATCCTGATTCCGCGGGATGGCTGGAAAGTAGAAGTGGCGACCTTCCGCTCGGATGTGGGTTACAGCGATGGCCGCCACCCGGACCGCGTGGTTTATTCGAAGACGCCGCAAGAAGACGTGCAACGCCGCGACTTCACCATCAACGGCCTGTTGATGCGTCACGACAACGGCGAGGTTCTCGACTTTATCGGCGGGCAGGCCGACCTGAAAGCCGGGATCATTCGCGCCATCGGTGAACCGGGGCGCCGCTTCGCGGAAGACAAACTCCGCATGATGCGCGCGGTACGTTTCGCGGCCCGCTTCGGATTCGGCATTGAGAAGGCCACTTTCGAAGCGATTCGAACACATGCGGCGGAGATCAAGAAGGTTTCCGCGGAGCGGCTTCGCGACGAATTGACCAAGCTGCTGACGGAAGGCAGCGCGCGGCGGGGCTTCGAGCTTCTGGACGAAACAGGCCTACTCCAGCAGGTCTTGCCTGAGATTTCCGCCATGAAAGGGATCGAGCAACCGCCCCAATTCCATCCCGAAGGCGACGTGTGGATTCACACGCGGATGATGCTGGAAGGACTTCCTGCGGGCGCTTCGCCGACGCTTGCCTGGGGCGTGCTTCTCCACGACGTAGGCAAGCCGCCCACTTTCAAGTCAGCCTCAGAAACGGGCGACCGGATTCGCTTTGATGGTCATGTGGATGTGGGTGTCCGCATGGCGGAGGAGATTTGCCGCCGGCTGCGCTTCTCGAATGAGGACGCCGAACAAATCCTCGCGCTTGTGAATAACCACATGCGGTTCAAGGACGTCGAGTCCATGCGCACTTCGACATTGAAGCGATTCGTCCGGTTGCCGAAGTTCGATGAACACTTGGCCTTACATCGTCTCGATTGCCTTTCGAGCCACCGAAACCTGGAAACCTATGAGCTGGTCCAGCGCTTCCTTGCAGAGACCCCGCCGGAGCAGGTTCGCCCCGGGCGACTGCTGACCGGAGACGACCTGCAAGCTATGGGGTTTCGGCCCGGCCCCTTATTTGCTGAAATCTTGCAGGGGCTTGAGGAGGCCCAACTGGAGGGCCAGATTGGGACGCGGGAGGGGGCAGAACAATACGTCTTGAAGAAGTTTGCGGCCCGAAAACACGCAAGCTGAAGGACGTGAGGCGGCAAAAGACCACGGAACAGCGAGCTAGCGGCGAATAGTGCCACTTCTAACTAACCGTAAGAAGTTGATGATAAACGTTTTACGGCCTAGCTTGCGGCCGCGAGGGGGAGGTGCTAGGATATGAGCGTGAGATGCTAATGTTTTGTGCTATCGGCATTTATAGTCTTATGCACCCTTCCAGACCCGAGTGCATCTAAGGTTTGTACGGCGCGGCCCTTGCGGTCGCGCCGGTAACGAGGGGACATTATGGCTGAGAAAAAGTTTGTGGTACCCGAGACTCTTTCGATCCTGCCGGTTCGGGACACGGTGCTGTTTCCGGGCGCTGTCCTGCCTCTGACGGTAGGAAGGGAGAGTTCCCTGGCACTGGTGAATTCTTTGCAGGGAGAGGAAAAATTCCTGGGCGTGGTCGCCCAGCTCGATCCGCGGGTGGAGGATCCCGCCGCCGCGGACCTGCACCAAGTTGGGACGCTGGCGAAAGTCCATAAGACAGTGAAGATGCCGAACGGCAATGTGGTGATCTTCCTGGAAGGGCTGCAGCGCATACAGGTTGTCGAACTCATCGGGCTGCGGCCATTTCTCCGGGCGCGGGTGGAAGCCCAACCGGACATCGCCGGCGAAGCGGATAACGAACTGGAAGCGCTGCATCGCAATGCGCAGGAATTGTTCCGCGACGTGGTGAGCCATTCGCCGCAACTTTCCGACGATCTGCAATCCGTGGCTCTGAACATCGAGGACCCGGGCCGCCTGGCGGATTTCATCGCCGGGACGCTGCCGTCCCTCCCGACGCTGTTGCGCCAGGAGCTGATCGAAACGCCGAGCGTGCGCAAACGCCTGGACATGCTGATCCGCGAGCTCTCCAAAGAACTCGAAGTGCTGGAACTCCGCTCGAAGATTCAAGAGCAGGTGCAAGAACAGGTCAGCCAGAACCAGCGGGAATACCTGCTGCGCGAGCAGATGAAAGCGATTCAGAAGGAGCTTGGCGAATCCGACGATTCGATGCAGGAGATCGATGAGCTTCGCAAGAAAGTGGAGGAAGCGGGCATGCCCGCCGAAGCCAAGAAAGAGTGCGAGCGCGAGCTGAAGCGCCTGGCGAAGATGACGCCGGCATCGGCGGAATACATGGTTTCACGGACGTACTTGGAATGGATGACTTCCTTGCCGTGGAGCAAATCTTCCGGGAGCGCGGAAATTGATATTCCCAAGGCGCACCAGATTCTCGACGAAGATCATTACGATCTGGAGAAGGTGAAGGAGCGCATCCTGGACTACCTGGCGGTGAAGAAACTCCAGCCGGGGATGAAGGGGCCGATTCTCTGCTTCGTCGGGCCTCCCGGCGTGGGCAAGACTTCGCTGGGCAAGTCGATCGCGCGATCGCTGGGGCGCAAATTCGTGCGCATCGCGCTGGGCGGCATGCACGATGAAGCGGAAATCCGCGGCCACCGGCGCACTTATATTGGAGCGCTGCCGGGCCAGATTATCCAGGGCCTGAAACGCGCGGAGACGAACGACCCGGTGTGCATGCTGGACGAGGTGGACAAGCTCGGCCGGGATTTCCGCGGCGATCCGTCATCGGCGCTGATGGAAGTTCTCGACCCGGAGCAAAACAACACGTTCCGCGACCACTATCTGGATGTGCCGTTCGACTTGTCGAAGGTGCTGTTCATCGCCACGGCGAACTGGATGGATCCGATCCCGGAACCGTTGCGCGACCGCATGGAGATCATCGAATTGCCCGGATACACGGGCGAAGAGAAACTCCACATTGCGCACAAATACCTGATCCCGAAGCAGGCCACGGAGCACGGCCTAAAGGTGGGCGAACAGATCGACTTCGCGGACGAAGGGCTGCAGGAAATCATCCACAGCTATACGCGGGAAGCGGGCGTGCGCAACCTCGAGCGTGAAATCGCGACGCTCACGCGCAAACAGGCGCGGCGCATCGCGGAAGGCAAGACGGACAAGATGACCGTCACGCCGGAAGTCGTTCGGGAATTGCTCGGCGTGCCGAAGTTCCGCACGGAGAAGGCGGACTCGTCTGGACGCCGGTGGGAGGCGACATCATCTTCATCGAAGCCACTCGGATGCGCGGCGGCAAGCAGTTCACCATGACCGGGCACCTCGGCGAAGTGATGCAGGAATCCATGACTGCCGCACTGACCTGGACACGCGCGAACGCCGAGCGCTATGGCATCGATCCGGACTTTTTCCGGAGGCACGACATTCACATCCATGTGCCTT
>QHYF01000010.1:6557-19909 GCA_003224075.1 Acidobacteriota bacterium | reverse complement strand
CCGTGCAGCCGTAAAGTCACCGCATGAAAAAGGCCCGAGCGTAACCTTTTTCGGCGTGGGCAGTTATTATGCTTAGAGCCCCATGGCTATCCGACGACCGGCACGGAAGGGTTCGCCGCCAAAAAGCGGCCCGCCTAAGAAAGCGGGCCCTGCGAGGCAAGCGGATGAGAGTGTGCCCGCAGAAGCAGGGCGAGGCGCCGACGAGCGTTTGCTCGTCGAGGCGGCGCAAGGCGACCCGGCGAAGTTCGAGGCGCTTTACGAGCTGCATTTCGAGCGGGTGTACGGCTTCGTGGCCGGCCGGGTGCACGACCGGGCGACCGCCCAGGATGTGACCTCCGAGGTGTTCCACAAGGCGCTTGCCAATCTGCCGAACTATGAATGGCGCGGCGTGCCGTTTGTGGCATGGCTGCTGCGCATTGCGGTGAATGCCGTAGCCGATCAGCACAAGCGCGCGGCGCGCGAGTTCCCTTCCCCGGAGGACCCGCCGGACCGCGCGAAGGATGCCACCTTGCAAGCCGCTGAGCTGCGAGTGATTGAGAACCGGGCGCGATTGTTTCGGCTGGTCGGGCAACTCCCGGAGGCGCAGCGGCGCGTGGTGCACCAGCGATTCGTCGAGCAACGGAGCATCCGGGAAATCGCGGAACGGCTCGGGAAGACGGAGGGAGCGATCAAGCAATTGCAGCTGCGGGCGCTGGAGCGCTTGCGGGCGCAGATGGGGGGTGGCCATGCCTAAGCGCTCCCTCGCTGTGCAACTTGATGACGCGGTGCAGGCCATGCTGGTGTCGCTGCGGCTGCGCCCCGAGAAGGCCCCTGACCGCAAGCTCGCGCCGCTCTTGGAGATCGCGCGGGAATTGCGGTTGCTGCCACGCCAAGAATTCCGAGCAACACTCAGATCCCATTTGCAAAGGAGAACGACAATGAACGAAGCGGTTGGAGTATCGCGAGCGGAGGAACCTGCAAAATTCCGGAGACCAAATTTCCCGAACATTGCGCCGTACTTCCTGGTGAAGGACGCGCCGAAATTTATTGATTTTCTGGTAGCGGCATTTGCGGGAACGGAGCGAATTCGCGTGCCGCGGCCGGATGGGACGATCATGCACGCGGAAGTGGCGATTGGGAACTCTGTGATTGAAATGGGCGATGCCAATGAACAGTATCCGGCGCGGGCAATGACGACGCATTTGTATGTGCCGGATGCGGATGCGACGTACGCGCGAGCTTTGCGGGCCGGGGCCACGGGCGTGTATGCGCCGACGGACGAACATCCGTCGGGCGACCGTTGGGGCGAGGCGCGAGACCTGTTCGGAAATACCTGGTACATCGCGACGCGAAGGAGCCAGGTAAGCGCGCCGGAAGGCTTCCTGACGGTGCAACCGTACCTTCATGTCCGCGAGGCGCATGAACTGATTCCGTTTGTGGAGGCGGCCTTCGGCGCGCGGACGACGGGCCTGCACAAGTCGCCGGATGGATTGGTGCGGCACGCAACGATTGAGATTGCGGGCGCGACGTTTGAGGTGGACGAGGCGGATGGGGGAGTGACCGCAACCGAATCGTATCTGCATGTGTATGTGCCGGACACGGATGCGGTGTATGCGCGAGCCGTGGCTGCGGGCGCGACGGGAGTGAATCCTCCGTACACCGCGCCGTACAGGGACCGAGCGGCCACGGTGAGCGATCGGTTTGGGAATATGTGGTTTTTGGCGACGTATTTAGGGGAGGACGTGACGTAAAGGAGTAAGGAGTAAAAAGAGAAGGAAAAAGGCAAAGGACGCAGGAACACTAAGGATTCTCTTTTGCCCGTGTACCTCCTTTGCTTCCCACGCTTCCTTCGAGGAGATCCGAAACCTGAGGGGGCGCGCTTACGTCACACCTACAGCGAGTGGATTCCGTCAGTGGAGGTGGCTCATGAGGCTACTTGCACCGGCAGTGATCCTCGTCGTCGGCGGCCTGGTCAGCCCAGCGCCAGCAAGCGAAGCGAGGTCTCTCCCAGATTCTTCTGAGCCGCAGCAGTCCCCAGACATTCAAGTCGGAAGTGCGCCTAATAGAGGTTCCGCAGCCTCCCTTCCAGCACTGCAAGTTACCAGCCAGTCGAGCGTAACAAGCACAGGAACCGCGACGATCACTGTTCCTCGCGGTACCAAAGCCACGCTGGCGCTGACCAGCCCGATCTGGGCCAAAACTGCAAAAGCAGGCGATGCCGTCTATGCAGCCACCGCCTTCCCCGTGGCGAGCAACGGCACTATGCTGATTCCTCCCGGGACGTACGTGCTGGGACAGATTGACGCGGTGACCAAGCCGGGATGGAAATCGCCCCGCGCCCAATTCCAGATGCACTTCAGGAAGATCATCTTCGCCAGCGGTTACACGTTAGAGCTCGCCGACGCTCCGGCACAAGCTGCGACCGCTACCGTGCATGTCGACGTGACGTCAAGAAATGATGTGCTGCTCGACAATGGAACACAATTCGACATGGTAGTGCAAACTCCCTTGGCGCTGGACGCCACCAGAATCGCGGAGGCCGTGCGTCACTCGCGGCCATTGCCGGTCGGTCCAGCGCCATCCGCTTCCCTGTGCCGCCCGATTCCTGCCACGCCCGGGACGCCGGACACGGTCATCCCAGGAACGCCAGGCTCGCCGGGCACGCCAGACACCGTAATCCCGGGTGTGAATGGAATGCCGCCGACAGTGATTCCTGGGATTCCTCCCACGCAAGGAACGCCACCAACGATTATTCCAGGCACCCCGGGGACGCCGGCAATACCGTGCCCGGCTCCGCCTGCGGTAGTCTCCGGGCTCAGCGGGCCGCAGATTCACAGAAAGTCGTTTCAAATGGCGAACGAACTACAGGTTTCCGGCAAGAAGGTTTCGCCGGGAAGGTACGAAATCAGTTGGATAGGTACAGCCACAACGATCCAAGTGGACCTCCTGCAAAATGGAAAGGCCCTCGTTCACGCACCGGCGCGAATTGCGATGCTTTCCGAAAAATCCGCCGCAGACAAAGTTGTGACGCGCACGAACCCCGATGGCTCGAACTCCATCGCTTCGCTGGAGTTCGTGGGTGAAAGCTTTTCAGTCATTTTCGATTGAGGCATCGAGCAGGCAGATTCAAACAGTGAATCTTATCAGGAGACAATTATGCGAACCCATCTCATGATGATGTTCTTAAGCGCTTGGCCGTGCCTGGCGCAAGAGATCCCCGCACCGCAGCAATCGCCAACGGAACTGCAACAACAAGTTCCCGCGGCCCAAGCGGAAGCGGCTCCGCCTGAAACGACGATTACCGTTCCTGAAGGAACCCGCCTGCAACTCGCGCTGGCAAACCCAATTCGTACGCGTGATGCGCACGTCGGGGACACCGTGCACGCGGTGGCAACCTTCCCGGTGACTGTCGGCCAGGATTTAGCCATACCTCAAGGAGCCTTTGTCGAAGGAAGCATCGCAAGGGTAGGCAAGCGCGGCTCGACGCGCTTTGACGGATTGCAGATCGAGTTCAAACAGTTGGTTTTCTCGAACGGATACAACGTCGCGCTCGACGGCTCCGTTATTGACGCAATGGCCGCGCCGCCAGTCACAAATCCTAGCCGCACAATAGCATCTCTCTCGCCCATGGCGAATGGACTGCAGCAAGGACCGCCTCCTCCAACTCCTCCGCCTCTTCCACAAGTGGGGCCGCCCAAAGGCCCGATCATTGCCGCGTCCCTAGGCGGAACCGTCGCCCTGCTGGTCACAGGAATCATCCTCGGGCGCCGCCACGCTCACGATCAAGCCAGGGATTTCGATACAGGATTTCAATTTGAGATCGCGCTGCAGGCGCCACTAACTCTCGACAAAGCGCGCGTGGCCGCCGCGATAAGCGGTTCTAGCGGCAACTGATCGAGATTTTTGCGGGGATTCCTTGAAGTATTGCGCTCCGCAAACGCTCCCAGTCAGGCAGCGGATTCGGAACGGAAGACGCGCTGGAAGCGCGGACCGGTGAACTGCACACCGACGAGCTTCTCGCCTTGCGGGTGGCGATCGCCGACATGGACGACGCGGCCCTGAGTGGCGAAGTCCGTTTCGCCGCGCCGCGAGGCGTAATACGACGGCGGGATGCGGATTTCGAGATCGGAGCCGATGGCGACATCGAAACGAGTGACGAACGCGGCGCCGTTGCGGCAAAGATTTTCGCTGGAAGTTTCTTCTTCGAAGGGAACGCCGCGCGAATCGCGGCCGCGGACGCGCATCGGCAGGCGAACGGAAATTCTACGTTCCGAGCGTTGGCTCGAGACGGACGTGTTCCTGGGCGGGACCATGGGCTGGGTCCTCATTTCTGGCGACCCCGACCCGGTCGGGGTCGACCCCCGCGGCGGCTCGGCCCTCTTTTTCGGCGACCGCAAAGCGGTCGACAAAGAAGCGTTCCACGCTCGAGAGGACCTCGCTGGGCGTTCGCGCCGCGTGTACGATTCGGCGAAGCTCGCTGCCGTTCCCCACGCCATGAGTAAACCAGCAAGCGAACTGCTTCATTTTGCCTACACCATCGGGCAGATCCGCAGCATTAATCTGGCTGTAGTAGTCAATCAGTAAACGGTGGCGGGCGGCCTCCGTCGGAGCGTCGTAGCGGCCGGTTTGCGCGTATTGCTGCATCTGCGAAAAAATCCACGGATTGGTGGCGGCGGCGCGGCCGATCATCACGGCGTCGCAGCCGGTTTCGCGGACCATGCGCGCGGCGTCCTCGGGACGGTTGATGTCGCCGTTGCCGATGACGGGAATTTTCACGGCTTGCTTGACGGCGGCGATGATGCTCCAGTCGGCGGCGCCGGTGTAGCCCTGCGTGCGCGTACGCGGGTGAACAGCAACGGCTTCGACGCCGACACTCTCTGCCATTTTGGCGACTTCGACGGCCACGATGGAATTTTCGTCCCAGCCGGCGCGGAGCTTGATGGTCAGCGGAATTTTCACGGCAGCGCGGACGGCTTTAAAAATCTGCTCGAGGAGCGGCAGGTCGCGCAGAAGGCCGGAGCCGCCGCACTTCACGACTTTTTTCGCGGGACAGCCGAGATTGATGTCAACGGC
Source organism: Acidobacteriota bacterium (assembly GCA_003224075.1). Taxonomy (GTDB): domain Bacteria; phylum Acidobacteriota; class Terriglobia; order Acidiferrales; family UBA7541; genus Acidiferrum. The sequence continues at coordinate 14,857 of QHYF01000010.1, read as the reverse complement.
GTCGTAGCCGAGGTCTTCGACCATTCTCGCGGCTTCCGCCATGATCGCGGGGCTCGCGCCGAAAAGTTGCGCGGTGATGGGATGCTCGTCTTCCTGGAAGTAAAGGTAGCGGAGAGTTTTCTTCGCGCTGCGCGTGATGCCCTCGGAGCTGGTGAACTCCGTCATCAGCAAACCGCAGCCGCCCAGGCCGCGGATCACGCGGCGGAAGAGCGTGTCCGTGACGCCGGCCATGGGCGCCAGCACCGTCGCCGGGCGGATCGTCAAATCGCGAATTTGGAAGCTCACCGGAATCATCGATTCCAGTTTAGGCTGGTAAGCGCGGCGTAGCAAGACGGCGCGTGATCTGTGTTCCCTGGACCGGGCTACATAAAATTTCTGAAATTAGGGCTGTTGAAAATAGCACTTGCAAAATGTTTTAGTTCTGGTATAATTATCTTCGGGTGAAACTGCGGCTCCACCACAGTTTCGCCCTTTTTCTTTTTGGAGCCGCATTCTCCCGGCTCGTCGCTGCCTGCCTGCGCCCCGGCTTGGCTGGCCGTCAACTGACGACTCTCAACTTCTTTCTTTCCGTGCTCCCTGCATTAAGTCTTTGTCCTTTCTCTTGCCTGTGAACTGTTAACTGTCGACTGTCAACTTCCTCTCTGGATCGAACCATGAAAAACAAAAAACCGAACGCTGAACTTGTCTGGAAACAATTGGAAGACCAACTCGCCCCGCGCCTGCGCCTGTCCGTCATCGAGCGCACCGTCTATGCGCATCTCCTGCGGCACAGCCGCCTGGAAGGCAAACTCCGCCTCCAGTTTTCGCTTCTGGGCGTGGGACGCAATATCCGTCTCTCTGCAGGTCCGGTGCGCAAGGCGGTCCGCCGCCTCGTCGCCCACGACGCTTTGCGCATGGTCCAACGCAGCAAAACGGGGCACGTGGTGGAGGTGCGGCTGCCCGACGAGATTCCCGCCGCCGGGCTGAAGCGCATCGCACGCCGGGCCGCCGCCAAAGAGGAAAGCACGGGCACCCGCTCACCGGTGAACCTCGAGGGCGTGGACTTCATGCAGAACAAGCCGTTGCGCAATTCCATCCACGCCCGCGAGCGCGACCAATGCTTCTACTGTTTGCGCCGGACCCCGCCGTCGGTCCAGTGTCTGGACCACGTCGTGCCGCAAGCGCGGTCGGGACGCAATTCCTACCGCAACTTGGTCTCCAGTTGCATGGAATGCAATACCCAGAAAGGGGAAACCGCCGCCGCCGATTTTCTCCGCCGCCTCTACCGCGAGCGCCGCCTGACCGCCGCCGAACTCGCCGCCCGCCTTCGCGCCCTCGACGCCCTCGCCTCCGGCAAACTCCGCCCTCCTCTTCTTCACCCCGCTTGACCAGTTGACACCTAGACATGGATTGGACATCATATGGATTTTATGCCATACTGTCGGCGTGAAATGGGCCGTCGAGATTGCCGATGGGTTTAAACCGGAATTTGACGCGCTCAACCAGGATGTCCGCAGAGAGGTTCTCGCGTTGGCTCGCGTGCTGCAGGAGTTTGGGCCGCAACTAGGCCGGCCCCGCGTTGATACCCTCAACGGCTCGCGCCATGCCAACATGAAGGAATTGCGATTCAGCGCGGCAGGTGGCGAATGGCGAGTGGCCTTCGCCTTTGATCCCAGGCGTAAGGCGATTTTACTTGTCGCGGGCGACAAATCGGGTGGGAGCGAAAAGCGCTTCTACCGTGAACTGATACGGAAGGCAGACGAGCGTTTTGACGCGCATCTTGCCCGGATTGGAAAGGGGATGTAGCCATGCCCGTAAATGTGAATGAAATAATTCGGAAACTGAGCCGCGCCGAGCGAAAGAAGGTCGAGGACCGTGCGGCTGAACTCATTGCCGAGGAAATGAGCTTGCGCGACCTGCGAAAGGCCCGCAAGCTTACGCAGACTCGCGTTGCCAAGACTCTCGGGATCACCCAAGACAGCGTCTCTCGGCTTGAAAAACGCAGCGACCTGCTGCTTTCCACGCTGCGAAAAGCCGTCAAAGCCATGGGTGGCGACGTGCGCATTGTTGCCCAGTTTCCCGACCGCTCGCCGGTTCTCCTTTCCCACCTGGCGGAAGAACATCCGCGTCGCAAATCTCGAAGACGGAAAAGCGGGCCGCCCCGCCGAACTGGAAAATAGAAATTAGCCCTTTGTGGTGTTCGATATTAGCCACAACAGATGCAGGCTGATTGCCACGATCAAATACAGGTGGAGAATGGTCTACATCCGGCGCATTCTGAGTCACGCCGACTACGACGAGAAGGAGTGGCAAAAATGATGATTGAAGTGCCCGAAAAATATGCGCTCGAAGTCAGCTCGCCGGCGCCGATCACATCCGAGCGCCAACACGAGGAATACCTGTCGGTACTGGATAAGCTGGCAAGCAAGGAAAACCCGACAAGGGATGAAGAAAAGTATGCCGGAGTCTTGATGACCTTAATCGAAGCCTACGAAGAAGAGCATCATTCCATTCCTGATGCTCCCCCAGTGGAAATCCTTCGCACGCTGATGGAGGCCAATGATCTCCGCCAAAAAGACCTGGTCCCCATTTTTGGGTCGGAAAGCATCGTGTCCGAAGTCTTGCACAAGAAACGTGAACTCAACAAAACCCACATCGAGAAGTTGAGCAAACGATTCCACGTTTCTCCCGCAGTGTTTTTCTCGCGCAGCATAGATAGAAAATAGAAATTAGAAAATAGAAAAGGGGAAGAGAAAGACCCCGCCCTTGCAAAAAACAAACCCGCAAGGATGCGCCACCCAAAGGCGTTTTTCGGAATTAAGGCGCGGCCACCCGCGGTGCCTGGGGCACCCGGCTACAAGAAATGGTGAACGATCATAGCGGTCCAATAAACTGCTGCGACCAGAGCACCAGCTACGAGTCCGATTGACTGCAGCGGTTTTTTCTCCACATCAAAATACCGGTTGAACCAGGCGAAACCGAGCTCGAAGCGTCGAGCCGCTTTCAGAGAGAATCCTGACCCGGCATAGAGCCATAGCCACAGACGGGAAGAATGCAGGGAAATACCAGTACGCGAGTATCTCGCGGAGAGGGCCTAGTGCGGATGGAGAGAAGAATATGATGTGCCGAAGAAAGCTGAAAAGAAAGCTGAAATCAAGCCCGAAATTAACCAGATACCTCTGCCACAGTGGTGATGGGCAAGTACTCGAATCGAGGTTTATGTGGAGCCGGGGGTGGCCGCGGGCGGCGCATCCTTAAAAGGCCGGGTGCCCCACGCGCCGCCCTTGCGCGTGGGGGTTTTGAACCCTCCTTCGCGGGCAGCCTAACCAGCCGCCGATGATAGGGCTGCGGCGCCCAGCGCTGGCGGCCTAGCGCCCTCGATGACGAGTCGCACCGCCCCAGTGCGCGGTAGTGCGTCAGTTTTCCAGTAACGCGACTTACGCGGCACTACTTTCTAATTGTTGCTGCATTCCACTTTTTGTTCTACCTCGACTGGCTTATCAAGCACCAGATAAGGTTTAAAAATCCATTTTCGCACCGCATTCTCGCATGCCTTGTATCCGTCAGGAGGACCTGAAATTGCGTGGGCGCTTATGACATGCCCGTCCTTCCCGACGACAATGTCTACTTTCACCGTAAAATGCTGTTGCCTCAACGATGCTGGCCATTGAGGAATGCTCGACATATTTATCGGCACGAGATGCACACCAGAGACACGGTCACCGAGCGGACCGACCGCATCGCGCGGTGGCACGAAACCCGCGTCATCGACATGAGCTAACAATTCGATGGTTTCGACGCGCAATTTTAAATATGGCTTCCCGCCATCCGTTACATCGACTTCTTGCGCGATGTTGCGTCCCTGAAACGGCTCAATTCGATTGTAGACAGTCTGGAACCAGCCGAATCCACGGGTGTACCGAAGCACTGAACTGCCTGGTTCAAAACAATACTGGGTGGGGTCGCTAATCCCCGAATCCCGCTCAATAAATATGCACTGAAGCTTGTAACCACTGAAAGTGCGCTCCACATTTCTTCCATAGAAACCCTGCAGTGTTGCAGCGTAATAGAACGGAGCAACTACCTCTGATCGGACCTGCGACTCTGCGCGATTGGGCCACTGTTGGTCTCCCTGACGGAACAAACCTTTGTCAGTGGCGTAGTCGGTTTGGTTGAAGTCATCGCTTTTGTAACTGCGTTTGTACTTTTTTTCGCCGGCCCAGTATTCTTCGTAGATCCCGCTGTGTACGTTATCTCCATCTTCATCAGATTGGTCGTAGCTCACAACAATGTGCCAGGGGAGAACGTCTGCCGATTGGAGCCCGTTCAGGGCTCCCTCTTTGGCTGTCCAGATCGGTAAGTCGATAGCGTCCGCGCTTAGCTTTTTTCCCGCCCTTAAGTTGACGCTCACGGACGTTATCGGAGGCACAGCAACTACCGAATCGGACTTTGTCTCTGTTGCCACAATCAGAGTTTTCTGATTCGCAAGGCTGTTTGCCGGAGTGGGGTGACCCTCTTGCCCGTGGACTAAGGCGAACGAACCGAGCACTAATATCGAGAGCAATACAAAGTCAGCTTGTCTTGGCATTCGTTGCACGCATCCTCATTGTTGTAGTTTGTGGAATTCTACATCATAGTGCCTGATTAACGCGCCGGGTGCCCCACGCGCCGCCCTGCGTGTGGGGGTTTTGAATCTTCCTCAGGGCGTTGCTTTAGTCACGACGCGGTCAGGCCAAACGCCACCAGCACCCAAATTCGTCTTAGGATTTCCCGGATTTCATCATCACGGAAACAGCTTTGGGTTGGGCACGTTTTCTTCCGCTTTGGCTTAGTGGACTTCAAGAATTGGTCGAGGCGGAAGAATTTGCGGCCGAGGGCGCCGGTTTCGGAAGTCCAAGGATAGGCCCTCCGCACCCAAGCAAGATGCCGGTCTACAGGGCCGCCGCTACAAAGAATCGGGAAAGAGATTCCTCAGGCCTAAAGGCCTGAGCTACAGCTCGAAATGACGGCGCAGGGTGGCGGCAGGCGGGTGGCCGCGCCTTAATTCCGAAAAACGCCTTTTGGGTGCACCCCAGTTTGCCATTAGGGTGCTCCATCCGCCATGATACAATCGTTTCATGGGAGTCATCGTCAAAGACCGGGATATTCTTGGCGGAACTCCTGTGTTTCGTGGAACGCGAGTGCCAATCCAAGCACTCTTCGACTATCTGGAAGGTGGAGAGACGCTCGAAGAGTTTCTCCAGGGATTTCCTACTGTGTCGCGTGAAGCCGCTATCGCTGCTCTCGAAGAAGCAAAACATCTGCTACTCGCGCGTCCCTAAATGCGCATCCTGATCGACGAATGTATCGACGAGCGATTCCGCAATGCGCTGACCGGTCACGACTCTCAAACAGCTCGCTACGCCGGATTGGCAGGACTTAAGAATGGCGACCTTCTCAAAGCCGCAGAGGCAGCCAAATTCGACGTTTTCCTCACCGTGGATCAAGGTATCGAATACCAGCAAAACCTAACCGGCCGAAAGATCGCAATTATCATTTTCCGTACGAAGTCGAACCGTCTGCATGACCTCTTACAACTTGTGCCTGCTTGCCTTGCGCGTATCGAATCCATTCGAGCGGGTCAAATCGTTAGCATTGAGGCGACCGGGCTTTGATGGCCGGGTGCCGCACCCTACGGTTTTCAGGGTGCGGGTTTTGTCCTGTGCCTAACCAGCCGTTGAGGATCAATCATCATCACTGGAATAGCTTTGGGTTGGCCACGTTTTCTTCCGCTTTAGCACTGGTGGACTTCAAAAATTCCTCCAGCCGAAGGAATTTGCGGCCGAGGGCGCCGCTGTACGCGGACCACTCGGGTTCGCCGGAATCGAGCGCGAGGGCGGCGCGAACGGCTGCGAGTTTGGAGTCGAGGTCGTCGAGATAGTGGAAGACGAGGGCTTCGCGGATCATGGGGAGCTTCGGCGAGCCGAATTCGTACTGGCCGTGGTGGCTGATCAGCAGATGTTGAACGATGGTCTTCAAGTTCGCGGGAAAACCCTCGATGGCGTCCATGGCTTTCGACACGGTTTCGAATTCCATCAGGATGTGGCCGAGGAGCTGGCCTTCAACGGTGTAGGTGATGGCGCGGTCGTAGCAAAGCTCATCGAGTTTGCCGACGTCGTGGAGAATTGCCGCGGTCAGCAGCAAATCAACGTCAAGCTCCGGATAATGCGCGGCGACTTGTTTCGCGAGGCCGCACAAACTGACGACGTGCTCGATCAAGCCGCCAAGATAGGCGTGGTGCATCACCTTCGCGGCCGGAGCGCGTTTGTACTTCGCTGCGATTTCCGGATTCGAGACAATTCCAGTGACCAGTTTCTTCAGCCAGGGATTTGCAATCGCGTTCGCGTATTCGAGCAACTGCGCGTACAACTTTCCAACGTCTTCTTTTGTGTGCAAGAGAAAATCGGCCAGGTCGATTTCCTCCGGCTTCGCGAGGCGAAGCTGCTGAAGAGAAAGCTGCGGTCTGTTCTTGTAAATCTCGACGCGCGCCTGGACTTTTACAAAATCGTCGCGATTGATGTCTTTTACTGCAAGGTCGAACTGGTCCCACATGCGCGCTTCGATGGTGCCGCTGCGGTCGCCCAGCTCGAGGCGCAAATAGGGTTTGCCCTCGCGGGTATTGCGAATCTCTTTTTCGTGAACGAGGAAAAAAGTGGTGATGCTCTGTTCGGAGTTGAGATCGGTGACGAAAGGGGTCTTCATTGTCCCGAACTCGGCCGCTTCCCGAACAAGAGGAATTTCTTGTGGCCCTTCTTCTGCTTGGAAACTTCCGGCGTGGCGCTCACTTCCTGAATCTCGGAGCTTCCGCCGCCGGCAATGTCCTGAAAACCGGGTTTGATGACGACGTAGCTCTGCTCGCGCAGAGTCTTGAGATATTCGCGCATGGCGGGCTCCATGCGCTCGCCATAGAGCTTGTCCATGATTTCATTTTTGACTTTGGCGAGTGACTGCTCGCCCTCGTCGTAATGTTCGAGTACTTGCAAGATGAGGAGGCCCTGCTTGGTCTCCATGATGTCGGTGAGGTCGTTCCGCTTCATCTTGAAGACCACATCCTCGAGCTCCTTGGAGAGCTCCCCGCGCTTGTATACGCCAAGGAAACCGCCCTGGCTTTTGGTGCTGCCATCCGAAAACCGCTTGGCGATTTCGCCGAAGTCTTCGCCGTCCTTTACGCGCTTCAGCGCGGTTTCCGCCTTCTTCTTCAGGTCCGGAATCTCTTCCGGCTTCTTCCCTTGGGTGCTGACTTCGATTTCCCGCAGCGCGACCTGCTCGGGGCGCACGAATTCGGTCTTGTGCGCCTCGTAATACTTCGCCACTTCCTGATCGCCGATGGTGATGTGCGAGCCGACTTCGCTGTTGATCACCCGTTGCGTCAGCAGGGTGTTGCGGATGTTGTTCTTGAAATCCTCCCAATTCATTCCCTGGGAGGAAACCGCCCTCTCCAGTTCTTCCATGCTCGCGAAATTGTTCTGAGTGCGAATGGCATCGAGCTTCTTGATGACTTCGGGCTCGACGCTTACGCCCATGTCTTTTGCGCGCTGCACAAGGAGCGACTGATCGATCAAGTCGCGCAGGGAGTTTTTTTGGCGATCCCCAATGTTGGTTTGCAATTGCTCGGGCGTGCAACGATTCTGGCATTCGGACTTGGCATCTTCTTCGGCGGACTGGCGAGCTTTCTCGTACTCCGAGCGCGTGATGATCTCATTGTTGACCCTGGCGATGATCTCCTCGATGGTCTTCCCGCTATTGGGATCAACCGCCTTCGGCGCAGGCGCCATACCCGGCTTCTCCAGCACAGGAATGGCCGGTTTGCTCTGCGGGGCGGCGGGAGGCATCGCTTGGGGCGCGGATTCCGGCTTGTCCTGTGCCGCGAGCGGCAGGGCGGCGCACAGCACCGCGATTACGGCTAGGTTTCGCATCACTTTCCTCATCTTTCCAGTTTAGCCCTGCCCTTGAAGGCCGAGCAATACGTTTCTCAAAGCCGCGGGCACCAACTCCCCTCGCTTCACCTCCATCCAGAGCACGCCGCTCGGATCGAGCTTGATGCCTGCGCGCGAGCGCACCACGGTAACCAGTTTCGCGGGGTCCAGCGTCGTCTCGGGGTGGAACCTTAGCGCGATGCGGCTTCCCTGGCGCTCCACGGCGGAGATGCGCAGGCGCTCGCACATCGATTTGAGGGCGGCGTACTCCAAAAGGTTTTCTACTGAAGAGGGGAGCGCCCCGAAGCGGTCTTCCAGCTCCTTGCGAACGTCTTGCTTCTCCTCTTCGGTGGCGATGGATGAGAC
>QHYF01000010.1:0-6368 GCA_003224075.1 Acidobacteriota bacterium | reverse complement strand
GCGGCGATGCGGAATCCAGCGCCGAGTTCGCTGAATTCCTTCATGGCGGCGAGCCGTTTTCTCGCGACGTCCGAGAGCGTCGCCTCAGGAGGAACCAGCAAATAGGCGTAAGCGCGCTGGCTGGAACGGCCCACGCGTCCGCGGAGCTGGTAAAGTTCCGCAAGGCCCAAACGGTCAGCACGATTGATCAAAATGGTGTTCGCGCGCGGAATGTCCAAACCATTTTCGACGATGGTTGTGGCGACCAGCACATCCGCTTGGTCACGAATGAATTTCAGCATCACGCTTTCGAGTTCTTTCTCGCCCATCTGGCCATGGGCCACGACCACGCGTGCCTTCGGAACCAGTTTCGTCACCATGTCTCCCAGCGAATGGATTGATTCGACGCGATTGTGTATGAAAAAAACCTGGCCTTCGCGCGCCAGCTCGGTCTCGATGGCCCGCCGGACCAAATCTTCCTGGAAGGGCGCCACCACGGTCTGAATCGCGAGGCGGTCGCGAGGCGGGGTCTCGATGACGGACATGTCGCGAAGCCCAACCAGCGACATGTGCAGCGTGCGCGGGATCGGCGTGGCGGAGAGCGCGAGCGCGTCCACGTTCTTTCGCAGTTCCTTGAGCCGCTCTTTGTGAGTTACGCCGAAGCGCTGCTCTTCATCCACGATCAGCAAGCCGAGGTCGGCAAATTTAACGTCTTTCGAAAGCAGCCGGTGCGTGCCAATGACAATGTCAACTTTGCCGGTTTCCAAGCCAGCGAGAACTTTCTTCTGCTCCGCGGCGCTGCGAAAACGGCTGAGCATCTCAATGTTCACGGGAAAAGCAGCGAGCCGTTTCTTAAAGGTTTCGAAATGTTGGAAGGTGAGCACCGTCGTGGGGGCGAGAACGGCCACTTGCTTGTTGTCCATCACTGTTTTGAAGGCGGCGCGCATGGCCACTTCCGTCTTGCCATAACCGACGTCGCCGCAGAGCAGGCGGTCCATAGGCTGGCCGCCTTCCATGTCGCGCTTGATGTCGCTGATGGCGGTAATTTGGTCCGCAGTTTCTTCGAATTCGAAGGCGTCCTCGAATTCGCGCTGGAAATTGCTGTCCGGCGAGAAGGTGAAGCCCGGCGTGGTCTTGCGCTGCGCGTAAAGCGCAAGAAGCTGGTCGGCCATGTCTTCGACCGACTTGCGCGCGCGCGTCTTGCGCGAGTTCCAAGCCGTGCCGCCGAGCCTGTCCAGCGGCGGATGCGCCCCTTCCAGCACGCGATAGTTCTGCACCAGGTCCATGCGTTCGAGCGGAACGTAGAGCCGCGCATCTTCGGCGTATCTGAGAAGCATGAACTCGCCGTGGTGCCCGTTTGATTCAATCTGGCGAAGCCCTTCGAACTGCCCAATACCGTGGTCCACATGGACCACGAAATCGCCGGGCTTCAATTCCGCGAAGTCGCTGAAGAAGCCGGAAGTGCGAATCTTTCGGCTGGGGCGCTCGACCGTGGGAGTGACATCGAAGAGGTCGGCGTGCCCAAACAGCGTGAGCTTGGCGTCCGGAAACGTCACGCCCTCCGCGAAAGGCGCGCGAATCAGCAGCAGGGCGGCGGACTCGAGCGCGCCTTCGGCGGTAAAACCGGCGGCAGCATCTTCCGATTCGCCGAGCAGATAGGGCACTTCATACTCGCGGCAGATGTCCGCAAACCGTTCGATCTCTCCCGTGCTTGCCGCGGTAAGGAAAACCGTGCCGCCGGAAGCCAATTGCGACTTCACGTCTCCCATACAGGCCACAACATCCCCGTGAAAGCGCGCGCTGGGCCGAGATGAGAGCTCAAATTGAGGCGCGGAACCAATGCCGAGCGCCAGTTGCTCGATGTGAACTTGTGATGTCTTAGCCAGGGCTGCGGCAAACTCCTGTTCGGACCAAAAATAGTCAGAGGGGGCGGGAGAGTTAGCATGCCCGTAGCGTTCGTAATTTTCCGTGACCGCCGCGAGGTGCTCCGCTGCGGCCCGGCGCAGAGTTTGCGGCTCATCGAGGAAAACGACGGGCCGCAGTGAACTCTCCGCCGACTCAAAGAGCGCGCTCGGTGCAGGCTCGCGCGAAGGGCCGAAAAACGATGGCGCCTCCCACGAGGCTGAAACATCCAGCTCCGTTTTCTCGGGTCCCGGGAGGGACCATTCGGTCAAAGGCAGCAGCGTCGCGCGCACCACCGGGGCGATTGAGCGCTGCGTGCGAGGGTCGAATTCACGCACGGATTCCACGGTGTCGCCGAACAGTTCAATGCGTACCGGCCGCGGCGCTTCGGGCGAAAACACGTCGATGATGCCGCCGCGGACCGCGAATTGTCCCGGCAATTCCACCATTTCGGTTCGCGTGTAGCCGACGGAAGCAAGGTGCGTGACGAGTTCCTCATGCGGAATCTCCGAATCCTTGGCCAGAGTTCGCGCCAGGTAGAGATACGCGGCAGGATCCTGATAACGCCAAAGCGCCGCGGCGATGGGCGCAATCACCAGCGAGATTTGTCCATCAGCAAGGCGAAAAAGCGTAGCGGCGCGGCGTTCGAGAATATCCGCGTGGGGGCTCTGCGATTCCCAGGGAAGCCTGTCAAAGGCGGGAAGCGTGGCCACGCCGCCGGTGGCGCCTGGAAAAATGCCGCCAAAGAAGCGCAGTGTTTCCGCCAGCGCTTCGGCGCGGCGATTGGAATCCGTCACGAAAAAAGCCGGCCGCCGCAGCTCGTGCGCCAAATACGCGGCGGCAAGGGCCTTGGCGACGTCGTGGAGGCCGGTGATGGAGACATGATCCGCGCCGGCGCGCAGAGCGGTTAAGGGGCCCTCCATCGCCGCATGGCGAAGCAAGGCCTCCAATCTTTCACGGACGGCAGGAAGTATCATGCGTGCTTGATCAGGATTCCGCGCGAGAAGCCCGCGCCCCTTCGCGAATTTTCCGCAGAATGGCGGTTGTCGAATAGCCGGGAACGACGGGAATCGAGACCACGCGCCCGCCGGCGGCCTCCACTTCTTCGCGGCCAACGATCTGGTCGCCCGCCCAATCGCCGCCTTTTACCAAGACGTCCGGGAGCAATCGGGAAATCACTTCGCGCGGCGTCAAATCATCGAAAATGACGACGGCGTCCACGGATTCCAGCGCAGCGAGAATTTCCGCGCGCTCGCGTTCGGCAATGACCGGACGGCCCGGACCTTTCAATTGGCGGACGCTGGCGTCACCATTCAGCCCAACAATGAGCACATCTCCCAGGCCGCGGGCGAGCTCCAGGCTGCGAATGTGGCCGGGATGAAGCAGGTCAAAGCAGCCATTCGTAAAAACGATGCGCCGTCCGTTGCGTTTCTCGCGGCCAAACCGCAAAATCGCTTCGTCAAGTGTCAGGATTGCCGGGTTCAAAGAGTCTCCCTGCAGGCCGGAAAAGAACCAGAGTGAAGCCGCCCGAAGCAGTAGTTTATCACGCGCTGGAGATGCGGCGCGCAAGGGCCGGCAGCGGGATAGTGGGTCAGTCTCCGATCACATGACTCATCAGGAGTTGGCAACTTCTTCCAAGGCATTTTGAGGTCCAGGGAATACTTCCGGGTAGCCGACTACCCGGGAATTAACATGTGGTTGTTCAAATCCGGATGACGCAAGGACACCTTCAGAAAATAGTCGTCAAGTACAGATAAGTATTCCTACGGCAACCGCGAACTGTGCTGCGTCTGCAACGGCCAGTCCCCCTTAGAGCGCCCGGAGGTATAATGCCCGGCTGATGAATTGGCTGGATAATTGGCGCGTATTTCTGGCCCTGGCCATTTTTCTGATCGCTGGTGGTGTGCTTCGCTCGGCTTGGGCCACCCGTAGGGATGGCTTTACGATCGATGAGCCATGGCACATCACTGCCGGAGTCGCTTATCTCCGGACGGGCGAATACTACCTCAACCCCGAGCATCCACCGTTGGCCAAGCTAGTTGCGGGATTGGCCGCGACGCGAAGCTTTTCTTACTTTTCCGAGCCTGGCCCCTTGCACGACAAGCTAGATGAACGCAAGTTCGTCGAGGACATAGTGTACGGCCGTAATGACGCCGACCTTATCCAGTCGCGAGTTCGCAGGGTGATGTACCTGTTCAACGGTTTGCTGCTGTTGCTCTTCGCACTTGCAACCTTCCGCGTCTTTGCCGGAATGGTTGCCCTAGGGTCTCTGTTATTCGTCTTGATCGACCCGACCGTCGCCGCCCACTGGCCAGTGGTGATGACCGATCTGCCCGTCGGGCTTTTGTCCGTGACTAGTGTCCTCATTTGTATCCATACGCTTCGCAACTGGTCGGTGGCAAGTCTCTGTCTGCTCGCCATCACGCTTGGGCTTACGCTCTCGGTCAAACATTCAGGATTAATATCATTCGCCTTTACAGGGGCACTCGGCTTAGCAACTCTGCTATGGCAGTTCCGGAAGTTTAAGCTCACGGCGCTTCGAAGATCTGCGGTTTTTTTAATCGTGCTTGCCGGGGCTGTGGCCATACTTTGGGGGACCTACCGATTCCGCTACTACGAGGGCAACCAGGCACAGGAGAAGTTCAATCGCCCGCTCCAATTTGGCGGGCCGCTCTGACCGGCCTGACGAAGTGGCGAGTTCTGCCGCGCTCGTACATCTGGGGTCTTGCGGACATTGTCCGCACTGGTCTGGAAGGGCGTTCGTATTCTACGTATGCCTTTGGCCACCTGACATTCATGGAGCCGCGCCCGCTGATTTTTCCTGGCTACATTGCGGTTAGGCTGCCAATTGCGCTGACACTCTTGGCTTGTTTCGGCTGTGCAATAGTGCTCAAGCGAAGCACATCAAGGCGAGACAAACTTGCTGTGGGTGTTCTCCTCCTCCTTTGCGTCGCGATCATTGTCATCCTGGCACGGTCGAGCGCGGACTACGCGGGGGTAAGACACACATTAACCATTTATTTCGTGATGGCTATCTTGGCGGGATTCGCGACGCAGTATCTGGTGCAGCTGCGCACTAAGATGATTAGTGCCAGCGTACTGGGAATTACCGTACTCAGTTGCCTACCCGCCTTAGCCGTCGAAAGGCCATGGGAGTACCACAACATCCTGGGGGGCGGGACCAGCCATGCTTATCGCTACTTCCGCAATGACGGGGTTGATCTCGGCCAGCGCGACAAAGAAATCGCCGATTACTGCCGCCGCAAACTTGAGCCGGTTAGGGAAGTGCCTTATCTGATCTACTACCCTTCTTTCGTCAAGCCAGATCTGATCGGCTATCGTCATCTAAAAGTCAAGGCATTGATTGACCGCGATGGAGAATTTCTGCCGCCTGCCACGGTTTCCGGTACATTCATTGTGCTCGCGACTGCTGTTGCTCCGGCAATATGGACGGATTATAAGGCGTTGCGAGACGCGCAGCCCGTAGACCGCATGGGAAACATTCTTGTATATCGCGGTACCTACTATTTGCCTAATGCTAGAGCCGACGCACTATTCGACCGCGCTCAGAGGTTGCTGGAGGAACCCAAACCGGAATTACCGAGAATCGAAAGTCTCTTGAAAGAGGGCCTCGCGCTGCGTCCGGCTGACTTCGGTGGGTGGATGATGCTGGGGAACCTGAATTTGCTTCGCGGCGATCGCGAACAGGCTGTGACTGCCTATCGGAAGGCACGTGACATGACTCCACCGAGCCCTTTTCAGCAGCTATTCGAAGAACAGATCCGCCTAGTCTCGACTCAGCCCCTCAACACCGTCACGCCGATGCGCGATCCGAGCGTTGAATAAACGCAAGTGATGAAATCACGACAGGCGATACGAGCACTTGCGGGAGTTCTGCTGTGCGGGCTGGGACTGTGGCTTGCCGTGCCAACTCCGTATCGCGAGAAGACGTACCTCGTCGATGCCGGCGGCTGCCGGATGGAAACGACGGTCGCGGAAAAATCCGCAGAAGCTTCTCAAGGATCGGTCGTATTGTTTCATGGAATTTCCGCGAACAAGAAAATCATGTCGTACCTGGCGCGAGGCTTTGCCGAGCAGAATCTCCGGGTCTACGCTCCAGATTTTCCAGGCCACGGGCGCACGCCCGGTCCATTTTCGCCCGAGCGCGCGGAACGCTGCGGAGAAGCGCTTCTGCGGGAGCTGCTCGCGCGCGGCGTGATTAGAGCCGATCGCACCATCCTTGCGGGTCATTCGATGGGTGGCGCCATCGCTCTTCGCATTGCATCCCGTGTTTCGGTGGCCGGAGTGATCGCCATTTCGCCTGCGCCGATGCAGGCGGCTCACGGCGCCCGGCCGGAGATGCTGCTTTTCAAGGACTCGCCGCCTTTGCCTGCTCATTCTTTGGTCATAAGCGGATCGCTCGAACCGGAGTCCATGCGTGGGAATGCTGCCGACCTTCTTGCTTCGAGCCGCGATGGCAGCTCGAA
>QHYF01000282.1 GCA_003224075.1 Acidobacteriota bacterium | reverse complement strand
CCTCATGTTCTTCAATTGCGTTTCTTTGAAATTCGCCGTCACCCACACGTTGTGCAGCGGCACAACCACCAGCAGTCCTTGCCCCGCTTGCACGATCTGTCCCGGCTCCACTTGTTTGTGCGTCGCCACGCCATCCACGGGCGCGGTTATCTCCGTGTAGCTCAAATTGAGCTGTGCTGCGTCCAGCGCCCCGCGCGCCTGCTCCACTTTCGCGAGCTTCGCCTGCGCATCCGCGGCCTTCATGCTCACTTGTTTGACGTCCGCGTGCGCCGAAGCCACTCCCGCCCGCGCCTGCTCGACTCGCGCTGTCGCGGCATCCAGTTGCGCCTTGGCCACGTCCACGTTGCGCCGCGCCTGCGCCAGTTTTTCCTGATCCGCTTTCAACGCGCTCGCAGTCGCATCCGCATTGGCCTTCGCCGCGTCATACTGCTGCTTCGAAATCTCGCCCTTTTCCATCAGCGGCGTATAACGCGCCAGGTCGGCCTTCGCCAATTCCGCATTGGCCCGGCTCTTTTCCACGTTCGCCTGCGCCAACGCGAGGTCCGCCGTTTGCGCCTGGTCGTAGGTTGCTTGCGCCTTCGCCAAATCCGCCTGCGCGCCCATCAACTGCGCATCCGCGCTCGAAGTTCCGCTCGCTACGTTCTCCCGCGTCCGCGGCACGTCCACTCCGGCCGAACGCGCTTCGCTTTCCGCCAGTGCCAGCGCGGCCTTGGCCTGATCCACCGCCGCCTGGTAATCGCGCGGGTCGATCTTCACCAGCACTTGCCCTGCTTTCACCGGCTGGTTGTCGTCCACCAAAACTTCCGCCACGCGCCCGTAAACCTTCGACGCCATCGGCGTGATATGCCCGTCCACTTGCGCGTCGTCCGTTGTTTCCCGGTTGTGGAAATACAAGTACAGGCCGCTGATCGCCGCCAGCACGACCGCCCCGCCGGTGTAGAGCAGGCGCCTGACCCTCGGATTCGCCAGCCCCTTCGGAGTTTCCTCCAGCGCCAGTTCTTCCTCCGTGATCCGCGGCACCCTCGCCGCATTTTCCAATCCCACTTCGATTTCAACGCTCATCGCTCCCCCACTCTCACTTCGCGTAAACCTTTTCCATCTGCCCGATGGCCCGCGCAAAGTCCGCGCGCGCCTGGTTGAACCGGTACAGCGCCACAATTTGGTTGTCGTTCGCCCGCGACAGCGAATCCTGCGCCTGTATCACTTCGATATTGTTCGCCACCCCCGCCTTGAAGCGGTCGCGCGCCTGATCCACTTCTTCCTTCGAAAGCTGCACGCCCAGGTTCGCCACCTGCACTTCGTTCCGCGCCGATTGCAGGTTCAGCAGCGCCGTCTTTACATCCAGCGCGATCTGGTTGCGCAAATCGTCTCTCTGTTGTTCCAGTTTTCGAATCTCCAGATCCCCGCGCACAATCTCCGCGTGAATCCGTCCGCCCGTAAACAGCGGCAAATTCACGCTCGCCTGGTATGTGTACGTCGGCAGCGTCGTGCTCGATGACGTCCCCACGTAACTGAAATTCCCGTCGAACCGCAGCGCCGGCAGCCGCGAGTCCTGCGACGCTTTCTTCTGGTATTCCGCGGCCTTGATCTGCGACTCGAGCGCTTTCCATTCCTGTCTTTCGCCGAGGGCCGCTTCGATGCTGAGTGTCACCTCCGGCTGCGGCGTATCAAAGAAACTCAGCGAATCTCCTAGCTCGATCGGCTGCCGTGGATCGAGATTTAGCAGCCGGCTCAAGCCATAGAGCGACGTCTCGCGGTCGGCTTCCGCTTCAATCAGCCGCTGCTTCTCGTTTTGCAGCTCCACGTTCGCTCGCAGCGTGTCGATCCCCGTGCCCACTCCCTCTTTCTGCAAATCGGCGGCTTGGTCGTAAAGAGCCTGTGCCAGGTCCACGCGCGACTGCGATGCCTGCACGTTCGCCACCGCGCGTAGCGTCCCGATGTACTGCGAGACCACCAGCAGAATCACTTGCTCGCGTGTCGAAAGGCTGTTTGCCTTGCTTGCGTTCACAGTGTTCTGCGCTGCCTGATACCTCCGCCACA
>QHYF01000281.1 GCA_003224075.1 Acidobacteriota bacterium | reverse complement strand
GAGTTTGAGCGTATCCGGCCCGCTTTGATCCTTCACTTCGGCGTGCAGCGTGGTGAGAAAGGCCTCGGAGAGTTCTGCGAGATTTGTATCGGTTCGCTGGACCGTGCTGCGCCAGAAAATGAAATAAGTGATGAGGGATAGCGCTACGAGGACAAATGCAAGCACCGCGGTATGCCAGAGGGTGAGCCGGACACGAACGGAATCAAGCATGGCTCTTCCGGACCGTGGCGTTCGTCTTTGTCCGAGGTCGCACGGAAGCGCTCTCCTCGGACGCTTCAGATGCCGATGAATCAGCGGCAGAACCAAGGAGGTAACCGGCGCCGCGGCGAGTGTGGAGCAGCGGCTTGGCGGAATCCAGGTCAATTTTTCGGCGCACGCGATTGATGTAAACTTCGATCAAATTCGAGAACGGATCAAACGTTTCATCCCAGACGTGTTCCGCGATTTCCGCTCGTCCCACCACTCGGCCGGCGTTGCGCGCCAGATATTCCACCAGCGCGTATTCTTTGGCGGTGAGCGCCACGTTACGCCCTGCGCGGGAAACGGTTTGCGCGCCAGTATCCAAAACAAGGTCGGCGACGGTAATTTTCGCCGGGCGGAACTCCCCGGAGCGGCGCAACAACGCGCGGAGACGCGCGAGCAATTCGCGGAACTCGAACGGCTTTGTCAGATAATCGTCGGCCCCGTGATCCAGGCCAGTGATGCGATCCTCCACAGCATCCCGCGCGGTCAGCATGAGAATGGGCATGCGCTGTCCGGACTTGCGCAACTCGCGGCAGACTTCGAAGCCGTCACGGCCCGGAATCATCACATCCAGGATCACCAGGTCGTATGTGTTGATGGCCGCCTGATACAGCGCATCTTCGCCGGTCGAGGCAACATCGACGGCATAAGTCTGCTCCCGCAAACCTTTGGCCACGAACCGCGCGATGCGCGCATCGTCTTCGACGAGCAGAAGCCGCATAAGGGCATGATACGGCAGGTCGGCGGAAAAGTGAGATACTTGGCAGGTGGTTCAGAACCCGGCGTTTTTCATTTTGGCCCCACCATTTGAGGAGCCAAAATTCCAGGCGCAGCGGACGCCACGAAAATTGACGCAAATACGATTCGGGACATCCAAAGAATCATGAAATTCAGCAAAATCGAACCCAGGCAGTTCGAATGTGTCAAAACGACCGCGCGGCCCTTCGGTTGCATGGAACTGTGGGCCGGCAATGAAAGAGCACATCGTTCGCTGGAGCTTGTCGGGCTGGAGAGCGATGTGATCGCCCTACCCTCTGGAGCCGACACGGGAGGCGATTTATCAGCCGTGTTCTCTTGCAGCGACAACATCGCACGCGTAGTTCTCGCTGATTGCGTCGGCCATGGCTATACCGCCAGCGGCGTGGCCCGCCACGTCCATCACCTTCTTCACAAATTTCAGGACATTCGAGACACCGCCGGACTACTCGCGGCGCTGAACGACGCTTTTACTCTTTCGAATGAAACATCGGATGGCTCGCTACGCCTGACCACGGTGGTCACCGGCACATTCGACGCCACGACCGGCGAATTCAATTTCGCTTATGCTGCGCATCCGCGCATGCTTCATTGGCGCGAACGCGGAAAGTGCTTCGAAGAACTGGGCGAGGGCCTGGAAGGATTTCCACTCGGGTACATCACGAGGGAAACCTACAACCAACAAAGCGTGAAACTCAATGAGGGCGACATGATCCTGGCGTTCTCCGATGGCGCAACGGAGGTTCGCTCCCCTGTCGGAGAACAACTCACGTTCAGAGGAATTTTGGAGCTGGCTGGAAAAACGCTGGACGCTTTGCCTCGGCCGATTGTGCTCCATGATTTCTCTGAAGCGCTGCTCGATGGGGTGCAGCGGTACCACGGTATCGGAAGCGACCTCGAAGACGATGTAACGTTGTTGACCCTCCGCCGGGCAGCGTAACAGCGGCTGCGCGCGCTCGGAAAACCCTGAGCGGCAACTCTTCTTCCTATTTTGCGGGATGTGACACGAAGTACTGGTCCAGGCTGGCTACAACTTCTTTGACTCCGCGCTGAACATTCTTATCCAAGGCCGCGACGACAGCAGGCACATCCTTTCCGTCTACAGCTTCGTCATGACTGTAGTAGTGGTTCCAAACCGTCGCACCATTCTTGAGGTCTCGCATTTCCAGTTCAAAGGTCACTCTCGCCACAATCGACCCACCTGAAACTTCCTTGAAATCGAACAGTCGCCCGCGGAGGAGAAAGTCTCCATTCACGTTGCTGCGATGGGTGTAGACCGCATTGTAGCGGCCGGAAGCGCGCAGTTCCCGCAACAAGATTCCTTCCACCATCTCCGTCGGTGGTTCTGCCCAGCGTTGATATTCGTAGGTTCCCATCTGTGTCCCGCCGCTGCTATAGACAATCCGGTCATCGCGATAGAGATGCGAGGCCATTAAGTCTCCAACAAGCAGCGTTACGGGAGCCGGATCTCCTGTCTGAACCCTGGCCGCATCGCTGGCGAGCGTCAACTGGTAATACTTGCTGGGTCGCGCGGCGCCACAACCGTTGAAGACGCAAGCAGCGATCGCGGCCACGAGAATCGCGCCACGCTTGAACGCTGAAGAATCTCTTGGCCTTGGCAGCGATGCCCCTGGTTCAGCGGACCGCGTCGCGGAATCATGGTTCGCACGCGTCATTGTCGCTCTCCCGGTTTGTGCTCGCGGGGATTGCTCGAGCGAATCAGCGTATAAGGCCGTGTCTTGATGGTATTGGTGAATTGTTTGAGGTTTTCCGACACATGGCGCAGATTCTCCAGCAATTCGTCGATGTTCTCGGAGTTCACATCCAGCGTCTGGTCCAGCCTCGCGGTGAGGTCCGTGACCGTGGCGAGGGAACGCCGCAGATC
>QHYF01000009.1 GCA_003224075.1 Acidobacteriota bacterium | reverse complement strand
AACAAAAAGCAACAATAAGCAGAATCAATTCCCTCCTCCCCCTCAGCAGCTTGAATCCGCTTCGGCAAAGTCATTTTGACAGCTATGCACTCGCTCTCTACAGCGTCATCAATACGGATGTGGTCACCGCCGATGGGTGTCTGCTGACGACCAACCCCTCAGAAAATTAGGACCTCTTCTTGCTTCTTGTTCTTGGGCGTCGGCAACGACAACTTCGGAATCTTCACTTCACTTGAATACCGTTTCCACGAGGTCGGCTCTGTGCTGGGCTGGGCTGCGCTGTGTTCTACGCGCGGCAAAAGCGCGAGAGGTGCTGTACTTTTGCCGTGAGTTCGCCGCAGCCAGCCCCGACGAGCTGGTCACCGAGGGCGGTTCCTTTTATCTTCCCCGTATTTCGCATCGCTGTTTCCTATTCATAGGAAGGCGCTGGAGTTAACAACATCCAACGACGCGAGCAGCCGTGTAACCAAAACGTGCTGCCCTAGGAGGTTTACCTACCCGGAGTTTCCTGTACTCACCGGATTGAAGGATTAGGCGTTGCTTCCTAGGCTGGCGTAGGTTTGCATTCAAAGTTTTTACACTCTGGTGACGACTGCAATGCGCTCCAGGGCACGAACGAATAGCAAGCATCGAGGTGCAAAGATGAGTCGTGAATTTTGCCCTGCGCGAATCCGGCATTTGATCGTCGTTGCGCTGATTATTCTCGGAATTGCGGAAGCTCGCGCACAAAGCCAGGAGAGCAGTTCGCGTCCCCCGAAACAAGCCGGAAGGATGCAGTCCAAGCAGAATGTTCCCGCCCCGAACACGCCATCCGACCCTGCCAATGCAAAATCGACTTACGTTATTGGGCCCGGCGATCTACTTGCCATCAATGTACTGCACGAGCCGGAGGTTTCCGAGAAGGTGTCGGTGCGTATGGACGGCAAGATCACCATGCCTCTGGTTGGGGAGATACAAGCCAGTGGGATGATGCCGGACAGCTTGCAAGCGGCCATTGCTGAAAAACTCCACGAATTCATCAAGGATGCTGAGGTCACCGTAGTCGTGGAGGAGATGAAAAGCCGGCAGTTCAGCGTCATGGGTGAAGTCCAGCATCCTGGATCATTTCCATTGCTGAGACCTACGC
Organism: Acidobacteriota bacterium; assembly: GCA_003224075.1. Lineage (GTDB taxonomy): Bacteria > Acidobacteriota > Terriglobia > Acidiferrales > UBA7541 > Acidiferrum. The sequence continues at coordinate 20,142 of QHYF01000009.1, read as the reverse complement.
GCGTGCTGGATGCGTTGGCGCAGGCAGGAGGATTCCGCGATTTTGCCAGAGTCACCAAGATCCACGTACTCCGGCGGACTCCCCAGGGGACGACCGTGACGCTTCCTTTCAACTACAAGCAGGTGACACAAGGCAAGAACGATTCGCAGAACATCGAGCTGCAGGCGGGTGACACCGTCATTGTGCCGTGAGGGTCTATGCCAAAGCGTTACACAAAAATGTCGTTAGCTGGGCTAGCTGCGTCCTTTCTTTTGTCCGGTGTTCCCCTTGGCGCTCAGGCGCAGGAAGCGCCGCCTCCAAAGGAGCCTAAAGCTGATTCACGTTACGCGAGCGAGCAAGCCGCGGGCAATGGGTTCGCCGTCGAGCTGCACAGCGAGGCGACGTGGGACGACAATATCTTCGCGAATAACGCGCGCCGGCAAAGGGACTATGTGTTTCAGGAAGGAGGCCTCTTCAGTATCTGGAGCAGACGGCCCTCCTGGGGAGTGGGATTGGAATACCGTCCGAACGCTTTACTGTATCGAACGGTCAAGGGTTTCAATCAGTTCGATCATCATCTCGACTTCGACAACGAATTTCACGCCTCCCGGCATCTTCTTTTCCGCTTGAAGGATTCCGTGGACTACATGACCGGAGTACTAGAGCCGCGGGCCAACCAGGATCTTTCTCTCCCGATCGGTGGTTCCTCCAACTTGAATGCGACACTCTTTACGCCGTTCGCGCGGCAACTGGCTAATGAAGCTGGTGGCGGGATTGAGTATGAGATGAGCCGGCGCAGCTTCTTCAGTGTTTCTGGCAGCCATGGGTTTCGGCGATTCACAAACGCGGGGAGCGGACTAACAAGCGTTGCTCCGAACCTCTTCAACACGCAAAGCGACACGGGCGGCACAAGCTATCAGTATCGCGTGACACGGCACCTCACCGCGGGAGTACAGTACCAGTTCCAGAACCTTCGCTTCAGCCAGGCATCCCATGGCAGATCACACAACGCGTTCCTAACCGTTTTGTGGGAGGCTGGGCCACACGTCACCTTGAGCATTTTCGCAGGACCACAGTACTCAGACACGACAGGGCAGTTTTTGATTGCCTCGACCAATCCCCTCCAGCCAGGGAACGTCTTGATTACCTTGAGAACGATGCAATGGCACCCGGCCGGCGGTGGATCCTTAACTCTTCGTTCGAATCAAACCGTCTTTCGTTTGACTGCGCGCCGCCAGGTCTTAGATGGCGGGGGGTTACTAACGACAGTAACGAATACTTACGGGGGCGCTGAGATACGGCAGCGACTGGCGTGGAAATGGGACGTAGCGATAACCACTTCGGCTGCAAGGTCCGTCTCGCTTCAGGGACCCCTTGGAAAGGGCACCGTGGACACTCAAGCTGCCGGAATGGCCATCGAACATCCGCTCTTCGAAAACCTGAATTTGCATGCCGAATATAACTACCTGCGCCAGCGAGTGAATCAGACTGTGCCACTCGGAGCAGACTTGGACAGGAACCAATTCACCGTTGGCCTTTTCTACCGCGCGCCTGAGCACAAGTTTTGACCAAGACGCTCTTGTGCAACGTCGTGTGCGTATATGAGTCCTCGCAATGCAATTGCAGTGATTCCCTTACGTCCGTTTGCAGTGTTTACACCTATTTATATGAGGAACGCGCCTGATTGCTGACTGGGGAGCGGTCAATTAGGCTGTGTTGTGAATGAGCCCCGGAGGAGTGTTCATACGGAGGTCGAGCATTGTGCGATCGGGGCCGTTCTAAGGATCAGGCATGCAGGTTGTGCCTGGCGGGAAAGTTTGCGCCCGACTGGCATTCGCGTTCGGCAGCAACCGCGGGCCACGGCACCCCAGCCGCACGCACGAGGGCAAGCATTAGAAAAGCGAGGTAAGGAGTGGCAGTGCATCGCGAGTTGGGTGTTCAGGATTACTGGGGGCTTCTGCTTCGACGGCGCCGATTGCTTATTATTCCAGCAATCCTGGGAGCAGTAGCCGGCTATCTGCTGTCTCTGGTTCTGCCGGCCCAATATACGTCGCACACGATGGTCTTGGTTGAAGAACCGGCCGTACCAGATAGTTATGTAAAGCCGGTAGTCAATGAAGACGTGAACCAGCGCTTAGCCAGCATGCAGGGGCAGATACTCAGCCGCACGCGGCTGCAACATCTCGTGGAGCAATTCAATCTGTACAAGAAGGATGTTGGCCGCGTCCCGACGGAGGTACTGATAGAGTGGCTGAAAAAGTCGATCAAAGTGGCCCCGCTGAACCCCATGCCAGGGACATTATCCCGCGGCCTGCCCGGTTTCACGGTGGACGTGACCCTCAGCGAGGCGCGGCTGGCTCAACAGGTCTGCACCGAGATTACCTCCATGTTTATGGAACAGAACCTTCATCTCCGCCAACAACAGGCCGAGGATACAACTCAATTTTTAGCTAAACAGCTGGAAGAAGCGAAAGCCAAACTGGACGAGCAGGACGCCAAGCTAGCCGCCTTCCAGAGCCGCAACATGGGAGCACTTCCCGAGGATGAGAAGACCAATCTTACCTTGCTGACCGGCATGACCCCGCAGCTCGAAGCCGTCACCCAGGGGCTCAACCAGGCCAGGCAGGAAAAAACCTTTGTCGAATCGCTATTGACTCAGCAGCTCGCAGCATTGAAATCGTCCGCCAACGGCCAAAATCCGCAGACGCTGGAGCAACAACTCAGCGAGATGCAAAGCAAGCTTGTGTCGCTGCAAAGGAGTTACACGGACAAGCACCCAAGCGTTGTGAAACTCAAACATGAAATTGCCCAGTTACAGAAGCAGATTGAGGAGACAGCCACGCAGGACCAGGGTGCGCCCAGCGAACAGAAATCCAGGGCTTCAATCGTTGAGCCGCCGCAGATTCAGCAGCTACGCGCGCAGCTCCATCAAGTAGAGATGAGCATCAGCCAAAAAACGCAAGAGCAGGAGCAGCTTGAGCGGCAAATTAGGGTATTTCAAAGCCGGATGCAATTGAGCCCAGTGATCCAGCAGGAATTCAAAGCGTTGACTCGGGACTATCAAACTGCGCTTGGTTTCTACAACGATCTTCTCAAGAAGCGGAACGAGTCACAAATGGCCACCGAGCTGGAAAGCCGTCAACAAGCCGAAAAGTTTCGCGTGCTGGATCCGCCCAGTTTGCCGGAACGGCCTTCTTTCCCGAACCGTCAGCTCTTCGGTTTTGGCGGGCTCTGCGCCGGGCTGGCGTTGGGAGTGGGAATGGCGCATTTGTCAGAGTCTCGCGACAAGTCAATACGAACCAGACACGACGTCGAGGTTCATCTCGGAGTGCCGACGCTAGCGATAATCTCACAGACCGGGAACGGGAAGAGGGATCACAGCTGGACCAACGGGAGGATACCGGCGGGGCGAGCCGGGCATAGCTCGCCAGCTGCATCCTGGAAATAGACAAATGTATAAAAAGTTTTTTGGCTTGCGAGAAAATCCGTTCAATGTCAACCCGGACCCCCGGTATTTGTTCTTAACGCCGGGGACTCGGGAAGCACTAGCCAGTCTGGCCTACGGGATCCGGAGCCGCAAGGGAATCATCCTGCTGACCGGCGAGGTGGGAACCGGGAAAACCATGCTGCTCAATATGCTGCTCGATTGGCTGCATCACAATCGCGCCGCCACCGCGTTCATATTCAACACGCACCTGAGCACCACGGAGTTATTTGAATGTTTGATGGCCGATCTAGGGATCCCCTGCGAATCGCGCACGAAGAGCGAGATCTTAATACGGCTCAACCGTTGGCTCCTGGACAAGTACCGCGCAGGGCAAATAACAGTATTGATCGTGGACGAGGCGCAGAGTCTTTCACCTCAAGTCCTCGAACAAATCCGCTTCCTCACCAACCTTGAGACTTCGAGCGAGAAACTGCTGCAGGTTGTGCTATCGGGCCAGCCGGAACTCGAAGAAAGACTCAAACTTCCGCACCTGCGCCAGCTGCGCCAGAGGATTACGGTGCTCTGCCGGACAAGCGCATTGTCGCTGGAGGAAACGCGAGGCTACATCGCAGAACGTCTGCGAATCGCGGGAGCAAACAGCGGGCCTATTTTTTCTCCTGAAGCCATAGAAAGCATATATCACCACGCACGGGGAATCCCACGAGTGATTAACGTGCTTTGCGAACACGCATTGATCAACTCTTTCGCCGATGAACAAAAGCTCGTCACCGCCGCTCATGTTGACGGAGTTGCACGCGAATTTGGGCTGGACAGTATTGAGCCCACGGCGCCCGTTGACGGTTCGGGGCGACCAAACAGCGCTCCTTCGGTGGAAACGGTGCTGCGCGATTTAGCCACGCTTCTGGATCAACTTCGTCAACCTGCCTCCGTGGCTATCGGGTCCGGAAAGGGAAACTATGAGCCGTATTCATGAAGCTCTGAAGAAGGCAGAAGAGGAAAAGTCGCCGACAAGGAGCGCGCCTGGAGCAGGCCCGCTCGATTTTGCCGGCGATGTCGCGGAGCCCTCGCCACTGGGGACGCTGTACCCACAAATGCCGGGAGGTGCACCCACACCTGAGTTCTGTCTGGGGCTTGAAGAGCTTCGGGGGCGGTGTGCCAAGCCGGGTTGGAAGATGAACCCGGACTATGATGTTTTCTCCGCGAAGCAGACCTCCTTTCCATGCGCTGAACAGTTTCGTACCCTGCGCGCACGCCTCTACCGACTCCGCGAAAAGAACCCAATTCGCATCCTGCTTGTGACCAGCACCCTACCCGGAGAAGGAAAAACGTTCGTGGCCCTGAATCTGGCTCTGGCGATCACCCGCCAACATGAGCGGGGAGCCTTGCTGATTGACGCGGACCTGCGCGCGTCGAGGCTTCACGTGCGCATGGGGGCTCCTTCTGCCCCGGGATTGAGCGACTATCTCAATGGGAGGGCCGATGAGTTTTCTGTCCTTCAGGCCGACGCAAAGGCAGATCTCTTTCTCATACCCGCCGGCAGGTTTGTTCCAAACCCTGCGGAGCTGTTGGCAAATGGACTGCTGAAAGGCCTCCTCGATCGAGTGAGCCCGTTGTTCGATTGGGTCATATTGGACGCGCCACCGGTTCTCGCAGTGTCCGACGCGGGAGTACTGGCTGGATTATGCGATGGAGTGATCGTTGTAGTTCGCGCGGGAGCGACGGCTCACGATCTGGTCCAGACGACATTGCAGGAATTTCGCGGGAAGAATCTCCTTGGTGTGGTGCTGAACCGCGCCGAGCGGGAGGCGAATTACGGCGCTTATTCGTACGGATACGGTGTGGATACGAAATAGCGACTGAGCTATCCGCTCCGTCGCGGGAAGGATTATCGCGGCGGAGTCTGTGACCAAGCGTTGTGCGTTGGGGATCCAGTTTGGGACTCCAAGGGCGGTAGCTTGTGCAAATATGTTGTTTGTTAAGGACCAGCAAAGGGGCGAGCGCTAGAAGGTTCGTAGTGATCCCCAATTGGCGGAACGTATGTGCGGCATAGCAGGCATTGTCGGCATTGAACCCAACTACCAGGCGGAGCCGGTGGAAGTCCATCGGATGTGCCAAACAATCGTGCACCGCGGGCCGGACGATGAAGGGATTTACGCGCACGGCCGCGCCGGGTTGGGAATGCGGCGGCTGAGCATCATCGACTTGTCTACAGGGCAGCAACCTATTCACAACGAAGACCACGATCTTTGGGTCGTATTCAACGGCGAAATCTATAATTTCCCAGAGCTGAGACCGGAACTTGAAGCGCGCGGCCATCGCTTCTACACCAATTCGGACACTGAGGTAATTGTCCACTTATATGAGGAGTATGGAGCGGATTGTGTGAAGAGGTTGCGCGGAATGTTTGCTTTGGCAGTTTGGGATCAACGGCGGCAGAAACTGCTGCTTGCGCGCGACCGCTTCGGGAAAAAGCCACTGTATTATGCGATGGACAGTGAACGGTTGCTGTTCGGTTCCGAAATCAAAGCCTTGCTGGCCGCTGCGCCGGACTTCGCTGAAACTGACCTTCACGGATTGCTAAATTTCTTCTACTTCGGGTACATTCCCGATCCGCACACGGCTTTTAAGCGCATCCACAAGTTGCCTCCGGGCCACTTGCTCGAATTCACGGAGGGGCAAGTCTGTGTCCAGAAGTATTGGGACCTGCCCGCCCACGGAACCTACGAGCCCGAATCCGAGGAAGAGTGTGTGGAAGAACTCGAGCACCGGCTGGCTGAAGCAGTTCGAGTCCGCATGATCAGTGATGTTCCACTCGGAGCGCTCCTTAGCGGAGGAGTCGATTCCTCAATCATAGTGGCACTCATGGCGAGGATAAGCTCGCGCCCAGTGAAAACGTTTTCGATTGGCTTCTCCAGCCCGGACTTTAACGAAGCGGAGTACGCCCGGCTTGTTGCGCGGCAGTTTGGCACCGAGCATCACGAACTGTATGTAGAAGCAAACATCGAAGAAACCATACACATGTTGACGCGCTCTCTCGAAGAACCGTTTGGCGATTCCTCGATCGTCCCTACGTATCACGTATGCCGCCTGGCTCGACAATATGTGACGGTAGCCCTGGCTGGGGATGGCGGGGATGAGCTTTTCGCCGGGTACGAACGATATGCCTCCTATCTTCGCCGCAGAAAACTTCGAGTTTTTCCTACCGCGATAGGCCGATGGTACCGAAAGCGTATCCATCCCGCAGTCCCCACCGAATGGCGGGGTCGCAGATTTATGTACAATCTTTCGCTGCCGCTCCGCGAACGGTATCTAGACGGAATTTCCTTACTGCCTGCTTGCCTTCGGGAACAATCGGTCTTTTCCAGAGAATTCCTGGCTTGGGCTGACAAACAACCATCGCCTTACGACCCTTTCCGACGCTACCTGGAGCACGGTCCCGCTTCTGACCCGTTGAGTGAGGTGCAGTATCTGGACGCGAAGACGTACCTCTCGGGAGATATACTGACCAAAGTAGACCGAATGAGCATGGCGAATTCACTGGAGGTCAGAGCTCCGTTTCTTGACCATCCTTTGGCGGAATGGGCTGCGCGGTTGTCTCCCCACTGGAAGGTGCGGCTCGGTGAGCTCAAGTACATCCTCAAGAGACTGGCCGAGAGGCTGGGCGTTCCGCGGGAAGTGCTGTACCGTCCAAAGCAGGGGTTTTCGATGCCTCTCCTGCATTGGTTTCGTCAGGACCCCTCGCCTGCTTTGTTAGACATTCTTTTGGAACCGAGAACCATGCAACGAGGGTATTTTGATGAGAACGGAGTTCGGCGACGGGTGTTGGAGCATAGAAAGGGAATCCGCGATCGCTCGTGGGAGCTTTGGCATCTGCTCATCTTCGAACTCTGGCACCGAAACTTTATGGAAACGAAGTGTGGAGTCGGATCAAACACTGAATTGCAGCCTGGTCTTGCGCTTCGAGAAGCGACTGCGAGCGCACGGGCGCCTGCGTTCGCCCGGGTATAACCGCCATACGCCTGGCACTCAACTTCGAAATTCACGGACACACCGGCCGAAGCACGAACGCGACGACTGTGGTCCCGCACCCAAACCTACATCTTTGAAAGCCCAATCATGCTGAAATTTGTTAAACGCGGTTCCACATACCACCGCGAGCAACACAATTGTGAGAAAGAACCCACTATGATTTCGCTCATTTCTTCCTCGCAGGACAGCACACACGTGCTCATGTTCATCCAGTCGCTGGAGCTGGGTGGTTCGGAGACACAGTGCGTTGAAGTGGCCCGGCTGCTCGCGAGAAATGGATATTCGGTGACCGTGGGATGTCTGCGGGCTGGTGGCCCTTTGGAGAGAAGGTTGAAGGAAGCAGGCCTGGAGTGTGTTGAGTTTCCGGTAAGAGGAAGCATGCTGCGTCCGAACACGATCATGCAAATGCTGAAGTTGGTGATTTTCATCCGGAGGAGAAAGTTTAGGGTCGTTCAAACGAATGACCTGTACTCGAATCTGTTCGCGGTTCCCGCTGCCTGGCTGGCCAGGGTACCGGTAATCATTTCAAGCCGAAGAGACCTTGCTCGGTGGTGGTGGTACACACCGGTAAGACGCAAGATCCTCCGCAAGGTTCAGGAGCTCTCGACCTGGATATTGGTGAACTCCAAGGCAGTTCGCCAAGAGTTGATGACGCGCGATGGCTTCGACGCTGAAAGGATCCGTATCATCTACAACGGTATTGACGAGGAAAGATACACTCAAGTGACAATCAATCGGGAAGAGCTGTTGCCAGGTACTTCATCAAAAGAAAAATTGATCATTATGGTCGGCAACATGCACGTGGGGGTGAAAGGCCACAGCGATCTGATTGAAGCAGCCCGAACGGTGCGTGAGATATGCCCGGAAGCACGATTCCTCCTTGCAGGTGATGGCGAGATGCGCCCGTTCTTTGAAGATCAGGTCAAGGCCGCAGGCCTGGAGAGGACGTTCGCCTTTCTGGGACATCGAACAGACATTCCAGCGTTGCTGTCTTGTTGTGACATCGGTGTTCTCGCCTCGAGGTCTGAGGGATTGCCAAATGCCATCCTGGAGTACATGGCCGCGGCTCTGCCGGTTGTTGCCACGGCCGTTGGCGGCGTGCCAGAGATCATCGAGAACGAAGAGAGCGGACTCCTTGTTCCCCCTGAGAATCCTGCTGCGCTTTCCGCAGCCATTCTTCGCATGCTGAAAGATAACGAATTGCGGAAGCGACTAGGAAAAGCGGGACGTGAGCGCGTCCTTGCCGACTTCAATTTCACACGGGTCATTGGGAATCTGAAACATCTCTACGAAGGGCGGCCACGTTCTTTCGCGCGGCGCCCCGACATCCGAGCGGGCTCTCTCAGTCAAGTGAACAGCAGCCACGAAAATTTATAGCTGTACCGAACGAAAAAACCTTCTGGCAAGCGGCGGGTATCTCGAACTGCATGGAGCGATAGAGTATGGCGCGCGTGAGCGTTTTCGGATTGGGTTATGTTGGTGCCGTAACGGCAGCCTGCTTGGCTGACGCAGGTCACGAAGTGGTGGGAGTGGATGTCAATCCGGTGAAGGTCGACATGATGGAATCGGGCCGCGCGCCAGTACTCGAACCGCGGCTGGAGGGACTCGTCGAGAAGGGCCGCCGAGCGTGCCGGTTGCGCGCGACCACGAACGCTTCTTCGGCCGTACACGAATCTGATGTTTCATTCATCTGCGTTGGCACACCAAGTTTGCATAGTGGTCGCTTGGATCTGAGCAGCGTAGCGCGGAGTTGCGAAGCCATCGGCGACGCGTTGCGACCAAAGAAGGAATTCCACTGGGTCGTGACCCGCAGCACCGTACTGCCGGGAACGGCAAAGTCTATGATAATTCCCACGATCGAAGCGGCAAGTGAGAAGCGGGCGGGTGTCGACTTCGCTGTGTGTTCCAATCCGGAGTTTACGCGCGAAGGCTGTGCTGTTGCCGATTTTTTGAATCCCGCGATTACTGTTCTGGGCGCCGATGATCCTCTTCATCTTGTCCCTTTGCGCGATCTCTACGGGAAGACTTCAGGTCAGGTTTTTGAGACGTCGTTGGGCGTAGCGGAGATGGTGAAGTACGTGTGCAACGCTTTCCACGCTCTGAAAGTTACGTTCACAAACGAAATTGCATCGCTGTGCAGTCAGTTGGATGTGGACGCGCGCGCTGTGACAAGGGTCTTTACAGCCGATACAAAGCTCAATATCTCGAAGGCCTATCTCGATCCCGGGTTTGCCTTCGGGGGATCGTGCTTGCCGAAAGACGTCCGCGCACTCGCCTACTGCGGAAAACAGCTTGACTTGGACTTGCCCCTATTGCGCGCAATCCTGCCGAGCAACCAGGCACATCTTGAACGCGCTGTCGAAGCCGTTCTGGCAACGAAGCGGAAGAGAATTGGAGTGCTGGGCCTGAGTTTTAAGCCCGGCACTGACGACCTTCGCGAAAGCCCCTCGGTACAATTGATCAAACGGTTGCTTGGCGAAGGATGCGACGTTCAAGTCTGGGACAAGGATGTTTCTCTGGGTCGTCTAGCCGGCTCCAACCGCCAATTCATTCAGGATGAGATTCCACATATAGGAGCCCGGCTCTCCACCGATTTGGAAAGTGTGGTCAGTCAATCGGAGATTGTCGTCGTCGGCACGAATTCGTTGAACGACGAAGCATTGCTGGCCACGGTCCGGCCCGATCAGCTGATCATCGATTTGCGTGCTCCCCTACCCCGCGCAGCGTCTGTCGGAACAGCGGCAGATCACATGCCGGGCGTCTATCAGCCAGCTTTATCTATGCGCCAGTAGGAAGTTATTTTCTGGGACTGCGTAAGGCGACAACTGTCGAACTCTAGTGAGATGAACTTCAGGACGCAACCGGGCAGAATCCAGGAGCAAATGAGCCTATTTCAAAGGCGCTCGCTCCTCGTCAGACTGAGAAATCTGCTTCAGCGGATTCCATACAAGCCGATTGATATTAACTGCCTCTATTTCCTGGAGTACGCCGGCCTTCCGCCTCGCGAAACCGCTTTCCGCCGACTACGCGGTGAAATAAGAGGCGCAACCCTGGACGACCTGGATGGAATCACAAGATGCCAGAGCACACCGCATGCATTCCTGAAACGATTCCAATCGAACGATCATTGTGTTGTCGCGGTCGTCGACGGCCACATCGTTGGATACGAATGGTTCTGCGACAAACGTTTCCATCTAGAGGAACGCTACTCGTACAAAATCGAGATTCCTCCGGAGGCCATCTACGCCTATGACGCTTTCATTCTTCCTGAGCATCGCCTCGCAGGGATCTGGCTAAAGTTTAAGACCGCTTACCTGAGAGAACTGATGCAGACGCTCCGAAAGCGGAGGATCCTCACGATGATTGACCATGGTAATCACATGTCGATGAATACTCATCTGCGATTTGGCTTCCGACTTGTTCGCATGGTCTTGGTCGTCAAACTGTTTGGCAAGTCCTTCTATCTAAGAAAGAACGTGTGCGGTGAAACCCTTGCGCCGGCCAGTCAAGTATCGTTTGCGAGAGCTCTAGGACATAGTGAGGCAAAAGAATTGTAGTTTCCGAATGCTGTTATCCATCGGTCGCGCTTAGAGGGCGCCGACCGGGGCCAAAGGCGTACGAGAAACATCGCGGTCGAACTAAACATGTCAACTCCTCTCATCTGCTCAAATTCCTGGGTCGGAGGCCGTGTCGAAAAAGCCATTTCTTCGCCTCGTCCGCCGTCTCGGAAGGTTGCAAATAGCCAAAATCAGGCTCTGCGAATAGCCGTTTACCTCTCTTGGAAACAACTTGAAGAAAGGACTTCCGCCTGGGAAGGCATTTTGCGCGAGAACCCATCCTTATCCATCTTCTCGACGCCAGAGTGGCTGGGATCCTGGTGGAAGGCGTTTGGTTCGAACAAGCAAATGATGGCATTGGCTTTTTCAACCGAGAGCGGTGCACTTGCAGGCTTGGCTCCATTTTATCTGGATCATTTCCAAAGCTCTCTCTTCGGCAGACTGGGCTCTCTACGGCTTATCGGCGATGGCTCTGGAGACTCGGACAATCTCGACTTAATCATTCGACCAGGCTTCGAAGGACCTTGTGTGCAGGCTTTTTTGCGCTGGCTCGCGAATCGGCAGGACTGGGACGTTTGCTCTCTAAATACGCTACCTGAGGACTCTGCGGCAGGACGGTCTTTGATGCACGAGATCAAAGCAGCGAAATGGCCCTTCGTGCCAGGGACCTGCCCTAATTCAACTATCCACCTACCGGCAACCTGGCGGCTTTACCTGGAAAGCGTTTCACCTGATTTCCGCCCCCTCTTGACGCGTTATCCGCGCAGGCTGGCGCAGCGATACAACGTTCGCATTCGCCGGTGTGAAAAGCCCGACGACATCCCGCGAGGACTGGAGATCCTTTTTTCTCTTCACACGAAGCGCTGGAATATGGCAAACCAACCAGGGAGCTTTGACTCGCAGGAGAGAAGACAGTTTTACGTGCAACTGGCGGAGTCCTTCCTCGAGAAGGACTGGCTGGAATTGTGGCTCTTGGAATTGAACGGAACGGCAGCGGCAGCCCAATTCTGTTTTCGATTTGGTGACACCGTCTACATCTTACAAGAAGGATTTGATCCGGGATTTGGGGCTGACAAGGTCGGCTACGCATTGCGCGCAGCAATGTTGCAGCACTTCATCGCGGCGGGGATAAAAAGGTACGATTTTCTTGGAGGTCTCGCCACCCACAAGCAAAAATGGGGTGCGGTGCCCGGCGCCTACTTGAACTTGCGTTTTGCAAGGCCGCGGAGCCTTGGAAGTTGCTACCTCTCTTTCGCAGACTTCGCGGATCAGAGTAAGCAATGGCTCAAAAATAATCTGCCTCCATCTGCCTGGAACGCGCTGCATTGGCTCAAACTCAGCATGACCAACCAGCGACCGGATTCGCCTGCAAACTAAGAACGCAACGCGCGAGACATCTCTAATGACCAAGCCGGCCGGAATCAAAACGAATAGCAACATTGTAGAGGGCCAGGAGGTGAAAATCCTCCAAATCTCTAACTATCCACCGCCGGTTTGTGGATGGGCCATCCAAACCAAGTTTCTCGTCGAAGAAATTCGCCGCCGTGGAATTGTGTGTGATGTGCTCAATCTGAACGAAAACCATACAAAGAAGAGTAGTGAGTACACAGACGTTCAGATGGAAAGGTTATCGTTTCCAAGTGCACGTAAACGGCCAGTCCAAAACAGGGTACACGCTGGCCTTAGCTGCCGCCGTCGTCGGTCGGATTGCCGGTCAACCGGTTGCGCTGAGTTGGCGGGGTGGCCTGCAACAGAAATACTTTCCCCGGCCCGAAAATCGCTTGTCGCGGTGGCCCTTTCAATTGCTCTTCCACCTATCGGGAAGAATCTCCTGCAATAACATGCAAGTGAAGCGAGCGATTGAGCGATATGGGCTTGACCCTGATCGCGTGGTGGCAATTCCCGGTTTTTCCAGACAGCATGTTGATTTCCAACCAGTCCCGCTTGCCTCCGACGTTGAGGCCTTCCTTCACAAGCGCCATCCAGTCTTTTTCTGCTACGTTTCCTTTCGCCCGGAATATCGACTTCCCGTGCTACGGGATGCCATGCTCCGTTTCCGCAGACGCTATCCGAATGCAGGATTCATTTGGCTTGGCTTCCCATCAAAGGAATTGCCTGCCGCCAGGGATTTCGTGGGTTGTTGGCCCGGCCGGGAACGTGAAAGCCTGCTCCTCCTGGGGAATCTTGCCCACGATGAGTTCTTGACGTTGCTGACCCGGTGCTTCGCTTATGTCCGAACTCCAGCCTGCGACGGCGTTTCTTCATCAATTCTCGAGTCGCTGGCTCTGGGTGTACCTGTGGTAGCAAGCGAGAACGGCAGTCGACCAACGAGTGTAATCACATACCGCGGAAAGGACGCTGAAGACTTGTGCGCCAAGCTCATCGGTCTGGCAGCGAGTTACGCGCAGGCGAAAGACCAGACAAGGTTGGAAGACGCCGAAGATAACATCTCACGAACCGCCGATTGGTTGCTTGAGGAGCCCAGCCGGAAAGCGAAAGAACTGATAAGGGGTTTTGCCGATGCTGACTAGCCTCCCGTGGGTCGAGCGCTGTAAGCGTCTCACCGAAATGGGCTGGGATGAAATCCGCGTACGGGCGCACCAGGCGTTTGCGAAGCGGTACGACCTGGCGATGTACAGGATGGGTATTCCCATAACCAAATGTGCTAGCCGGTGTAGGCCAGAGCATTCTGGTCGATTTTTCTTTGGAAAGAACGAGCTGCCGGCCATCCTCACCTGGCTGCGCGAACAGCTTCCAGAGGCCGTTGATGGAATCGTGGAACGTGCCGAACAAATTTGCCAGCACCGCTTCGACTTACTTGGTCACGAAGGCGTAGATTACGGCCCGGAGATTGACTGGCATCTTGATGCCGTGCATGGCAAATGCGCCCCCGTACGTCCTTGGTTCCAAGTCCCGTACCTGGATTTCGAACAGGTGGGAGACGCAAAGGTTACTTGGGAATTGAATCGGCACCAACACATGGTTACGCTTGCCAAGGCCTACCGCTTGACCGAGGAAGTTCGATACGCGCGAGAGTTATTCGAGCAGTGGTATCACTGGTTGGAGCAGAATCCATATCCAGTGGGGATTAACTGGTCTAGCAGTCTAGAGGTTGCCTTCAGAAGCCTATCCTGGCTGTGGGTCTGGAACTTGCTCGATGGTTGTTCAGTTCTTCCGCAGCAATTCCCTTCTGACCTCCAGCGGGCGCTGATTGTGAATGCGCGTCACATTGAGCGATTCCTCTCGACTTATTTCTCACCAAACACGCACCTGCTCGGTGAAGGGGTCGGGCTCTTTTTCATAGGCACTTTGCGTCCCGGGCTTCCTTCAGCTCAGCGCTGGCAAAAACTTGGATGGCAAATCGTTTTGCGAGAGGCCCAGCGTCAAGTACGGCCGGATGGCATGCACTTTGAGCAATCAATGTATTACCACACCTATGCGCTAGATTTTTTCCTTCACTCTCGGATACTCGCGAGCTTAAACGGAATTCCAATCCCCAAGACTTTTGACGAAACCATTCAGAAGATGCTTGAAGTTCTTTGCGAGCTAAACACAGTGAGGTGTGCGCCACAATTTGGTGACGATGATGGTGGCCGCGTATTTGACCCGCGGCGTAACCGTGCAGAGCATTTGCAGGATCCTCTCATTACGGGTGCAGTGCTCTTCAACCGCCCCGAGTTCAAGGTTGCGGACACTCACGGCAGCGAAGAAACACTTTGGCTGCTTGGAACAGGGGGTGCGCGACGATTCAACGAATTGCCGCGAGGGAAACAGACTGGCACTTCGATCGCCTTCGAGTCCAGCGGGATTTACGTGATGCGAAGCTCGAGCCCAGTCGCATATCAGCTTCTGATAGATGCCGGCCCCCAAGGGGCAGGCCGCGCTGGCCACGGCCACGCGGATGCACTGAGTGTTCAACTGTCCGGAAACGGTAAACCATTGTTGATTGATCCGGGCACGTTTGCTTACGTGGACTCCTCCAGCGAACGCAATTGGTTCCGGGGAACGGCTGCTCACAATACCGTTCAGGTTGGCGATTCGAGTCAAGCGGAGCCAGCGGGACCGTTCGAATGGCATGGCCGGGCCAATGCGCATGTGAACTGCTGGGTGACCGGAACAACCTTTGATTTATTTGTGGGCTCGCACGGAGGTTATTGCCGGCCGCCATCACCAGTTCAACATCGTCGTCACATCTTCCACTTGAAATCACGCTTCTGGCTTATACGGGACATTCTTGACGGCGGGGGAGTCCACAAACTTGAAGCTTCCTGGCATTTTGCTCCTGGCTCTCTGCATGCGATTCCCGAAGGCGCCATGTTCGTCAGCGATGAACTTGCATCTCTTGCTTTGTTGTTCGCGGCGAATGTGGATTGTTCGCGGGTGATATCCAGCGGTTGGTATTCGCCAGCGTACGGAAGAAAAGAGCCTTCCCCGACTCTTTGCCTCAGCATGCGCGCACCGCTGCCCGCGGAATTCACAACCATGTTGATCCCCGATTCAGAAGCGGCTGCCCATCTCGGTCTTCTCCGGCGCCTGGAATCGGGACACCAAGGCGTGCCCGTCAGCGCTTTCCGGTATTCCACCGCGAATGCAACTGACTCTATGTTCTTCGCCGACGAGCTCGGAAATTGGCAGATAGGACCGTGGGCCAGCGACGCCCGATTCTTGTTCTGCTCGACTGGTACTGACAAAGTTGTCCTACAGTTTGTTATTTGCGACGGCAGTTATTTTGAGTTCAGCGGGCGCCGGATATTTGACGCCGATCTGCGTGTGAAACAGCACGAGTGGTCCCGGGATACAAGAAGCCATCTAGTTTCTCGGCCTGCCAATACTACTACCATCTGTGAACTTGCAGCTCCAAAACCGGGGTAGGTAGCGCACGGCCTTGCGAAACAGCCACAAAATCGGTCGCCGATCTAACGCAAACCGTCACTCGGTGCTGACGATGACCATGTCCTTCCCGATGGTTTCCCGCGGCTCCGGTCTTGCCGCTATGAGAACAATGTCTTCAATACGGGCAAACCAGCATCGCGCCGTTGGACGAATCCAGCTCTAAAGAGAAAACTGAACAATGTGTGGAATTTGCGGAATTCTCGACCTGCGAGGGAACAACGTTCCAGCAGAAGAGCTGAAAGTCATGTCGAACGTTCTCCGTCACCGTGGGCCAGACGATCAAGGGAGGTTTTTTTCCGGCCCGCTGGCGTTTGGCTTCCGCCGCCTGAGCATTGTTGACTTGGCCGGTGGACATCAGCCAATGACGAATGAAGACGGGAGCGTGTGGATCGTATTCAATGGGGAAATCTACAACCATGCCGAACTCCGCCCTGGACTCCAGAAGCGCGGTCACCGCTTCGCTTCCAACAGCGATACGGAAACGATCGTGCACCTATACGAGGAATATGGTGACGATTGTGTTTGCCATCTCCGCGGCATGTTTGCCTTCGCAATCTGGGACACACGGCGCAAGCGACTCTTCTGTGCGCGAGACCGCTTAGGTATAAAGCCATTTTATTATGCGATGGTCGGCGGCAGATTTGCCTTCTCGTCAGAAATTAAGGCGCTCCTTGAGCTCCAAGGCTTCCGGCCGCGCCTCAATCGGGAGGCTCTTCCCGAATTCTTTGCCTTTGGCTATCTCTCTTCGCAGGAAACGCTCTTCGCAGATGTGTACAAACTCTTGCCTGGTCATCGCTTTTACATCGACCTCGCCACCGGAACTGAAAAACCACAGATCAGCCAATATTGGGATCTGAATATCTCTCCGCCGGAATACGCGTTCGGCGAATCGGACTATGTGTCGCAGTTTCGCGATCTGTTTACCGAGACCGTCCGCGCGCACCTCATGAGCGACGTTCCGGTCGGAGTCTTCTTGAGTGGGGGACTCGACTCAAGTTCGATAGCAGCAGTGATGGCGGCTCTGAAAAGAGAACCTATTCAAACGTTTTCTGTAGGCTACGCCGAGGGTCAATATAGCGAACTGCCCCACGCTCGCGAAGTCGCCAGACACATCGGGGCCGAATACAACCAGGTAATTCTGGGCCCAGAAGAGTTCTTTGCGAGTTTGCCTCAACTGATTTGGCACGAGGACGAACCACTGGTATGGCCGTCCAGTGTGGCCCTCTTCTTTGTGTCTCGTCTGGCGCGGGAGAAAGTAAAAGTGGTTCTCACTGGCGAGGGCGGCGACGAACTGTTCGCTGGCTACCTGAAGTATCGGGTCGCTCTCTGGAATCTGCGCGGGGGGCCACTCTACAGAAAGTTCGTTCCAGTGCAAGTCCAGCAGGTTGCGCGCAAGGCATTGTCTTCGGGATTTGCTCCGGATTGGGCGCTGCGCAAACTGCGACACTCGTTCCTCTATTATCCCGATAATTTTGAGCAGATTTACTTTGACAATTTCTATTCCGCATTTCCCCAGGGTCAACAACCGCAGCTGTTTAACAGCGAACTTACCGAAGAATTCCGGGGCGTCAATGCCTATGCGAATTGCATGCGGTTCTTTCCTGCAAACGGATCGAATGGGAGCTCGCTGAATAGGCTGCTTTACCTCGACATAAAAACTTACCTGGTCGAGCTTCTCATGAAACAGGACCAGATGAGCATGGCCACCTCGACCGAGAGTCGAGTTCCGTTCCTGGACCACAAATTGGTCGAGTTTGCAGCACGCATCCCGGCACGGTACAAGATACGTTTTTTCTCGGGGAAGTATCTCCTCCGAAAGGCAATGGCTCGGGAGTTGCCTGCAGGAGCTCTTCGCCGCAACAAGAAGGGCTTCCCTACCCCGGTTCGACCGTGGTTGCGGAATCAACTTTTTGACAGGCTCAGTGCAATTTTGACGGACGGCCGAATGGCCGAGCGACAACTCATTCGGCCTGACTATGTTCGGTATCTCTTGAACGCACACCGCCAAGGCAATTCATTCGCCACGGAAGGTTGCTGGCGGCTCCTTAATTTTGAGCTTTGGAACCGTATTTTCCTTGACCGTGATCCAAGCTTATCTTGTCCTCAGCCGGCCGCAGTGAGACCGCTGGCCTCGAAACTAGAGACGGTCACCGCAGTTTGAGACATTTTGCTCCCTTGAGCCATTAACGCCAGCGCTGTGAAGATCCTGCTAACATTGCGGCAACCTCTTTTCCCGCCCGATACGGGCGGAAAGGTCCGCTCTTTGAACATCTTTGCTCGCCTGGCGAGGAGAGCCGCGATTCACGCTGTTTCTTTTGCCGATCCCGTCGCCGATGCTGAGGCCATCTCTGAAATGAAGGGTTTGTTCAAAAGCTATACGCCGGTGTTCTGGCAAGAAACAAGAAAGTACTCGGCCAGGTTCTACAAAGAGCTCGTGGCCAGCCAATTCAGCTCTCTGCCGTACTTCTTGGCGAAGTGCTATCAGCCTCGGTTTCGTTCAGCAACAGAAGTTCTGACGGCGCGCGAGCATTTTGACCTCGTGTTCTGCGATTTCTTGCAGACTGCCTTCCCCTTGCTGGAAATCACTCTCAAACCCAAGGTTGTGCTTGAGCACAACGTTGAGTTCCTGCTGCGAAAGCGGAAATGGAGCGTCGAGAAACATCCCCTTCGAAAGATGGTATATGGGTCGGAGTGGAGAAAGACACGTCCGATCGAGGCCCGAGTGTGCCGTTGTTTCGACCACGTCTTTACAGTGTCGGAGGAAGACCAGCAAACCATAAGGCGCGAGTTCGCAATAGATCGCGTGTCGACACTTCCCACGGGTGTTGATACGGATTTTTTTCGCCCACTCGGGAATCCTCCCCTTCCAGGCCGAATGGTCTTCGTGGGGTCGATGGACTGGGACCCGAATGAAGATGGAATCGTGTGGTTCTTGGGTAACGTTTATCCACGGATCCGGCAGGCAATTCCGAATGCCAGTTTCGCTATTGTTGGGCGAAATCCTTCTCAGCGTCTACGTGCCATCGCTGCCAAGACGCCTGCCGTGGAAGTCACCGGATGGGTCCCTGATGTTCGCCCCTATCTCTCACAGGCGGCTGTTGTCGTGGTTCCCTTGCGAATAGGCGGCGGAACGCGTGTCAAGATACCGGAAGCAATGGCCATGGCAAAGGCCGTGGTCTCTACACCGATTGGCGCCGAGGGCCTGCCTTTTCACGACGGCGCTGAGATTCGCATTGCAGAACACCCAGAGGCCTTTGCTGGGGCAGTGGCCGAACTTCTTAGAAACGATTCCCTCCGAAACGTGATCGGGACGGCTGCGCGCCAAGAAGTAGTCAGCAATCATAGTTGGGAAAAAGTAGTAACTAGGGTCGAAGAGGTTCTGGAGCGAGTGGCGTCGCATGACAAGCGGGTGACCACCCGTACCGTGGCAAGTTATCCCTTGATGGTGAATCCTTGAATGAAGTCACGCTGCAACCTGTAAACGAGGCGACCGGTGACCGGGACTTCGTTCCTTCGCAGGCCCACGGTTATAGAGCGGAGTTGAGTTTCTTTTTCGTCTGGCTCTTCACCGTCGCCATTTACGCGCGGCCAGAGGACATCTTTCCGTCTCTTGGTCAGCTTCACCTGACGCTCGCCTTCGGTCTTTGCGCCAGTCTCGCATACCTTGGAGCTCTTCTAACAGGGCAGGTTCATTTGGTTTGGACACGTGAGCTTCGAATCGTTCTCCTTCTCACCGGGTGGTTTGTCGCGGGTGTGCCATTTGCTTTTTGGAGGGGAGGAAGTTTTCAAATCGTGACGCAGGAGTGGTCCAAAACGCTCCTTATTTTCTTTCTGCTATCTCAGACGCTTACTACCATCGGCCGCTTCCGAAAAGTCGTTTGGACAATCATCTTGAGCGAGCTGATTGTCACTGGCATTTCAATTGCCCTGAGCGGAAATGACACGCTAAGAGTAGGGGACCGCGTGTTCGGAATCAGCAAAGGACCGCTGGGGTGGAATTACTTTGGGGTCTCCGTGGCGCTTACCATTCCCTACCTGGGTTTCCTATATCTTTCTCGCCGGTCGCTTCTGAGAACTGGGCTTTTGATCGCGACAGCCGCCGTGATGATGTGGATGCTTGTGCTCACCGCTTCTCGCGGGGGATTCCTGAACGTGTTATTTTCAATCATTTTGACTTGGTGGTTCATGTTGCGAGGCTCCACGCGTGCTCGAATGGCGGGCTTCGTCGTTGTTCTG
>QHYF01000008.1 GCA_003224075.1 Acidobacteriota bacterium | reverse complement strand
GGTAGCGCGGATCCATCGTGAACTTCTCCTCGGGCAACCAGATATTTCTTTGGACTATAGACGTAGCAATTTGTCCGGGTCAACGCTCTTCCGCACAAAGCATCTCTCCAATTTGGCCGCCAGCATTCCGAATCGCCCGGCAGGCAATGCTACAATACCGGCGCTATTGTATCTGGCGGGCGCAGTGCTGAATCTAATGAGCGGGGAAAAGTCGAAATGTATAACGTCGTTATCATCGGCAGTGGATGCGCCGGCCTCACTGCTGCGATTTACGCTGCGCGTGCAAACCTGAAGCCGCTGGTCCTGGACGGGCATGAGCCCGGCGGCCAGCTCTCCCTCACCACTCACGTTGAGAATTTCCCAGGCTTCCCGGACGGCATTCTGGGTCCCGAGCTCATCGAAAACATGCGCAAGCAGGCGCAGAAATTCGGCGCGGAGTTCAAGGCGGGTGCGGTGACCGGAGTCGACCTCAGCAAGCGCCCTTTCAAGATCACCGCCGCAAAAGAAAACTATGAAACGAAGGCGCTGATCGTCGCCGCGGGCGCTTCAGCGCGTCTGCTGGGTCTGAAGGGTGAAAAAGAACTGATCGGGCACGGCGTTTCCACTTGCGCCACCTGCGACGGTTATTTTTTTCGTGGCAAGCCCATTGCCGTTGTCGGCGGCGGCGATTCCGCGATGGAGGAGGCCAGCTTCCTCTCGCGTTATGCCAGCAAGGTCCACCTGATTCACCGCCGGAACGAGTTTCGCGCCTCCAAAATCATGATTGACCGCGCCAAGACCAACGACAAAATCGAGTTTGTCACTCCCTTCGTGGTCGAAGAAATTCTCGCCCCCAAGGGTCTCGTTGAAGGTGTGCAGTTGCGCAATCCACAGACGGGCGAAACGCGCGAAATTCCTCTTGACGGGGTTTTTGTTGCCGTCGGCCACGATCCCAACACCACTATGTTCAAGGGCAAACTCGAGATGGATTCGAACGGCTACCTGGTCGCCAAGCACGGCAGCCTGACTTCCGTTCCCGGCGTGTTTGTTGCCGGCGACGTGCAGGACCATCGCTACCGTCAGGCCGTCACCGCCGCTGGCTCCGGGTGCATGGCGGCGATCGATGCGGAAAAGTTTCTGGAAGAGCACAAGCACTAGGTTGAAAGGTTCCAGGCTGCCATAATAAATCGCGCATGCTTCGGTCCACGCTTCTCAAGATTTCCGAAAGCAAAGGCTTCGCCAATTGGGTCACTTCCAATGGCACCACGCGCCGCATGGCGCGCCGCTTCGTCGCGGGCGAAACCCTGGATGAAGCCATCGCCGCGGCCCGCGCTTGCAACGAAGCGGGCATGCTCGCCAGCCTCGATTATCTCGGTGAGAACGTCACCACCACGACCGACGCTCAGCGTTCCCGCGATGCTTATCTTGAGATTTTCGAGCGCATCGCTCAGGAAAGACTTCACGCCAACGTCTCTTGCAAGCCCACCCAGCTGGGCCTCCAACTCAATTTGGACTTCTGCCGGGGGCTAGTTTTCTCCATCGTGGAAGTTGCCGCGCGTGGCGACAATTTCCTGCGCATTGACATGGAAGGCTCGGCCCACACCCAGCGCACGATCGACCTAACCAAACAGGTGCGTGCGCGGAGTCCCGCGGTCGGCACCGTCATCCAGTCTTATCTCTACCGCAGTGAAACCGATGTCGCCGACCTGCTGGCGTACGGCTGCCGTATTCGTTTGTGCAAAGGGGCGTACAAGGAATCGGAAGAAGTCGCGTTTCCGCGGAAAGCCGATGTCGATGCCAACTACATTCGCCTGATGCGGCTTCTCCTATCCAGCGGCTTCTACCACGGCATCGCCACGCACGACCCGCATATGATCGCCGCGACCATTCGCTTTGCCGCGGCCCAACAGATTTCCAAGGACGATTTCGAATTTCAGATGCTGTACGGCGTGCGCACCGATCTCCAGCGCCAGTTGATCAAAGATGGCTATCGCGTCCGGATCTATATTCCCTTCGGGCGTGACTGGTTTTCCTACTTCATGCGCCGTCTCGCGGAGCGTCCCGCCAACGTCGGCTTCCTCGTCCGCAATTTCTTGCGAAGGTGACTTTCTCCTTCTCCAATCGAGGGTCTCAACGCTCCTGCTCGAAAAGATGCGATTTTTCCACCGCGCCACGATCTTACTCGGCTAGTTCGCGATGCTTCACGGTCACGCGAATGCCATGCTTGGGACGCAGCGTAACGGACGCGAAGACTTCCACGGGATGGTCGGGGACGAGTTCGAGATGATATCTCTGCTGAATCATGGCCAGCAGCAGGATGGCCTCCATCATCGCGAACGACGCGCCAACACACACACGAGGTCCGCCACCGAAGGGAAGATAGGCAAACCGCGGGATCTTTCCGGAACGGACGGGGTCTTCTCTCCAGCGCTCCGGGTCGAATCTTTCCGGATCGGGGAAAAACCGGGGGTCGCGTTGCGTGATCCACTGCAAGATGAATACGTTAGAGCCCGCGGGCACGCGATAGCCGCCGATTTCACAATCCGCAATCGCCCTCCGGCCGACGCCCCAAGCCGGGGGATAGAGACGCATCGCTTCCTTGACCACCATCTCGATGTAGCTCAATCGGGGAAGATCTTGGGGGGTAGGCGCGCGGTTGCCTAGCACCGATCGCAATTCTTCAACAAGCTTTGCTTCAATCTGCGGATTCTGCGCAAGCAGGTAGCACGCCCAGGAGAGCGCAATCGCCGTGGTCTCGTGGCCGGCAAGAAAGAGCGTCATCATCTCATCGCGCAGTTGCGCGTCGCTCATTGGCTTGCCTTCCGCATCGCGCGCGCGAAGCAGCGTATCCAGCAAGTCATCACGCGGCTGATTAGAAGAACGCTTGTCCCGAATGATGCCCCCGATAATCTCGTTCAATTCGGCGATGGCGCGCCGTTCCCTCGGCGCAAAGAGATCCGGAATCTCGAAACGAAACAGAAGGGCCTGGCTCGCATTCACGATGAATTTTTCTGTAACAACTTCCATGGCTTTCCCGACTCGTTCGGCGGCGCCGGAAACCTCAGCGCCATACAGACATTGCCCGACAATTTCGAGCGTCACGCGCATCATGTCTTCATGAAGGTTCCGCACACCGTTGTCCTTCCACGAATCGAGCATGCGGCCCGCCGCGCCGGTCATCACCCTCGCGTAAGCCAGAATGTTCTCCCGGCGGAACGCAGGCTGGATGAGACCTCGTTGCCGCCTCCAGAACTCTCCTTCGCTGGTCAGCAACCCTCGGCCGAGCACGCGCGCCAGCGCCCGATAATCCTCGGACTTCGTGAAATTCCCCGCGTTCGTAACAAGGATGAATTCAATGTCCCGGGGATGGACTACCAGATAGAGCGGAACATGAAGGATATGGAAATAGACGAGGTCTCCATGTTCTCTCGCGCACCGGGCATAAAATCCCAGCCAATCGCGAGACAGTTCGACCAGACTGCCGAGCAGGAATCGCCCTTTCGGCCCAGGGGGGACTCCCGGGAGGGTTTTCGTCGCGGACACGGAAGCGGCCGGCATCGGTTGCGTCTAATTCTTTCGGCAGACAGTAACGCCGTCGCGCAGCGGGATCAAAACCGGATAGAGTTCCTTGGACGCATAGACGAGCCGGTTGAACTCCTGCACGCCCAGCGTCTGAATGTCTTCCGGCGCCGCCGGCCGCGCTGCCTTTCCGGACCACAGCGTGTTGTCCGTGATGAACAATCCACCGCGGCGCAGCTTGGGCAGGGCTACGCGCAGCGCGGCAGGATACTGTTCCTTATTCACGTCGTTGAAAATCAGATCGAACGTGCCTGGTGTCTTCTTCAGCAGTTCCAGCGCGTCGCCAACTCGCACGTCGATCCGTTTGGCCACGCCCGCCCGGCGAAAATATTCCTTCGCGCGGCTCGCGTTCTCCGCATCGCCGTCCGTATAGAGCACCTTTGCTTTTGGACCCGCCGCGCGCGCCAGCCAAATCGTGGAATAACCGATCGCCGAGCCCATCTCGAAGATTCGCTCAGCTCCCGAAACCTGCACAAATAAGCTGAGCATTCGCGCCACCGCCGGTCCGATGATCGGAACGCGGTGCTCCGCAGCGTACGTCTCCATCTCGCTCACAACCGCGTCGCGCTCAGGAAGCAGGCTATAAACATATTCTTCGACGTCGTCCTGAATGTAGCCGCTGCGCAAATTCTCGCTGCGAATCACAGTGTCTCCCCGGGCTTCAACGCGTAAATCTTGAGCCCTTTGATATTTTTGCTCTCTTTTCGCAGTCTCCCCACCGTGCCGGTCAAAAAAGGAAACGTCGCGTAATGCATCGGAATGACGTGCTTCACCCCCAGCAGGCGAATCGCGTACGCTGCTTCCCGCGGACCCATCGTGAAAAGGTCGCCGATCGGCAGCATCGCGGCGTCTGGCTTATACAGCTCCCCAATCAGTTTCATGTCTCCGAAAAGCGCCGTATCCCCGGCGTGATACACCGCAAATCCGCCCGGCATGCGAATGACGTAGCCCGCCGGCTCGCCGCCGTAGTGCCGCACGCCATTTTCGTCGATTGAATTCGAATGAAACGCATGCGTCATGGTAACTTCGAAATCGCTCACTTTTTGCGAGCCGCCCTTGCCCATCGGGCAGGTTTCTTCCCGGAAGCCTTTGCTTTCGATCCACAAGCACGTCTCGAAAATCGCCACGATTTTCGGCCGGTGCTGCTTCGCCAGCTCCAGCAGATCGCCCATGTGATCGGTGTGCGAGTGCGTCAGGAAGATCGCGTCCAGCCGTGCCAGTTTCTTCAGCGCAGCAGGGCAGACGGGATTCGTCATAACCCACGGATCAATCAGCGCCGTCTTCCCGGTTGGCGTGGCCAGTGAAAAGGTGCTGTGGCCAAAATAGGTGACGCGGTTGCCCTTGGTATCGAGCATCAATGGCCTCTGAGAGATTTCTTCAAATTGCGCAGAGCCGGTCAAAGCCTTGATGACGGTTTACTTCTAATTCGATCCGGAAGCGAGCAGCGTTCGAATCGCCGCCTCATAGGTTTCTCGTTTTCCTTCGCCTAGCACATGCCCGATTTGACGGCCATCTTTCGCGTAAAAAACCGTAACCGGAAGCGATCCGGTCCACCCGGGCAGCACCAGTTGCCGGAAGGCTTCCTCTCCTCCCGTCTTTTTTCGGTAGTTGGGGAAGATGGGCTTGTAGCGTGCAAGGAACCGCCGCATCAGGATCAAATCACCATCGTCGTCGAGGCTCACGCCCACGACTTTCAGCCCCTGCGGGGCGTACTGCTTGGCCAGCTCGTTCAGCATCGGGTATTCGTCGCGGCAGGGTTCGCACCAGGTCGCCCAGAACGTCACCAGCAGTGGTTTTCCCCGGTATTGCTCAAGCAGCTTCTGATACCCCTGCGCGTCGATCATTTCCGGATCGCGCGGAACGGTGGCCTTGGGGGCCTGCGGCGCAGCCAGCGGGGTCATTCCGGACAAGACCGTAAGTACGACAATTCCAATCCGATTTCTCATGGGCCTTCTTTCCGCATTCATTCTATCCGCACCTCTCCCGGTTGAGAAACCCATTCCCACCGCGTACAATGGCGCTATGCTGCTTGTTGACTCGAGCAGTCCCGTGGTATAAGGATTTTTTGCGGTCGTGCTGATTCGTCACAAGAGCCGCCGACCCGCTGTCCGAACATAGGAGATCCGAATGGCTTACGTGATTGCCGAACCGTGCATCGGCACAAAAGACACCGCTTGCGTGGACGTCTGCCCGGTGGATTGCATCCATCCGCGCAAGGACGAACCGAATTTTGAGAGCGAGACGCAACTTTACATCCATCCGACCGAATGTATTGATTGCGGCGCTTGCGTGCCGGTCTGCCCAGTGACGGCCATCTTTGCGCTCGAAGATTTGCCGGAGAAGTGGCAAAGTTTCACGCCCGTCAATGCCGATTGGTATGCAAAGCAGGGGAAGTAGCTTAGTCTTCTGGCGCGCGGCGAGCCTTCTTGGGCTTTCTTGAGTGTCGAGCGGCACGCTTAGGCGCGCTGCTTTTTGCTAAATCAACTGCCTGCGCGGTGGCCTCGATTCGCGCCAATTCCGCACTGCGCTCCCTTCCGTCCCGTGCATCATGCCAACTCTTTTGTGCTCCAAATCATCTACCATCTTGAAGCTGTCGTGCGGGGGTTCTGCGTGAGGTTTGGAAACTGGAGTCTGGCTTTGGCCTTTTCTCTGGCCTGCATCGCTCAATTCCCCACTGCTTCCTCCCAGACTCCAGCTACTCACAAACCGCAACCTCGGCGAAGCTCCCCTACCCTCGAAGGTAACTGGGCCGGCTCGCTTCAGGCCGGAGAAGCAGTCCTTCATCTCGTTCTGCATGTTTCGAAAGCGGAGGACGGCTCTTTCAAAGCCACAATCGACAGCCTGGATCAAGGCGTTTACGGCATCGAAGTAACCTCACTCGCGCAGCAGGCCTCCACTCTGAGTTTCAAGGTGTCTTCGGTGGGTGCTTCGTACGAAGGCAAGTTTTCAACCGATCATGGCAGCATCGATGGCGCTTGGGTGCAAGGCAGCGTCAGCTTGCCGCTCGTCTTCCACCGCCAAGCTGCTGGGGCCGGCAAACGAAAGCCAGCGGATGCAATCGCCAGCGCCGAATGGGTATGGCAAGGCGCAATGGAGGGCAACGGCATGCGCCTCCGCTTCCAACTTCACGTCTCGCATGATGATCGGAAGCAACTCGTCGGTGCGCTCGACAGCCCCGACCAGGGCATCAGCGGCCTCCCCGCAGTCAAGGTGAGCCAGAAGGAATCTGCCTTCCATTTTGAAATTCCGGTGGTGAGCGGTGTTTATGACGGCACGCTGAACCCCGCAAAGACGGAAATCACTGGAACCTGGACGCAGAGCGGCGTGCAGCAGAAGCTGGATTTTCGGCGCTCGGATCAGCTCCTTGAACTGATCCGCCCGCAAAACCCAACCAAGCCTTACCCGTACCGGGAAGAGGAAATCCTCTCTGCGAATGCTAGCGCGAAGATCTCACTCGCGGGCACGCTCACGCTTCCTCCCGGCAAAGGGCCGTTTCCCGCCGCCATTCTCCTCAGCGGCTCCGGGCCGCACGATCGCGATGAGAGCCTGGTTGGACATCGCCCCTTTCTCGTGCTGGCCGACCATCTCACACGAAGGGGCATTGCTGTTCTTCGTTTTGATAAACGCGGGATCGGCAAATCCACCGGCGATTACACAAACGCGACGACCGCTGATTTTGCGAGCGACGCCGAAGCCGTTCTCGCCTACCTGAAAACGCGCAAGGAAATTGACCCGAAGAAAATTGGCCTCATCGGTCATAGTGAAGGCGGCATGATCGCGCCCATGGTGGCAACCCGTTCGAACGATGTGGCCTGGGTCGTTCTGCTCGCGGGGCCCGCTCTGAAGGGAGAAGACACCCTGCTGCTCCAGTCAGAGTTGATCCTAAAGACCGCCGGTGTGAACGACGGCCAGATTGCCAGGACCCGCGAATTCGACAAACAAACTTACACGCTCGTTCGTCAGGAAAAGGATCCGGCGGCACTGGAATCAAAACTGAACGCCCTCGTGCAATCCAGTGGCATGAGTGCCTCGCTGCCGCCAGCAGCCCTCCAGGCGCAAGTTCGTTTGATGGCCTCGCCGTGGTTCCGGTTCTTCCTCGATTATGACCCTGTCCCCGCCCTGCGAAAGACGATGTGTCCCCTGCTCGCCCTCAATGGCGAAAAGGATCTGCAAATCGCGCCGAAGGAGAATCTCGCTGGAATCCAGAAAGCCCTGCAAGAAGGCGGCAACAAGGAGTTTCAAACTGCCGAGTTGCCTGGCTTGAACCACCTCTTCCAGCACTGCCCAACCGGCTCGCCTACCGAATACGGAGGCATTCTGGAGACGATGGCCCCGGAGGTCCTGAACGCTGTCTCCGATTGGGTGTTGAAGCACACCGCTCCTTGAAAGAACCGCGCCTGCGCACATTGCCGCGCTTTAAGCATCCAATCGAGGTGCGCGATTCGCGCCTGCCCACGCGACCCGAACTCATACAATGGCGCGCCGGGTTATCATGTCAAGCGGGAAAAAACTGCCCCCATGCCCCAGGATTTCCATCTCGTTCTGCTCATCCACGCGCATCAGCCTTGCGGCAATTTCGAACATGTCCTCGAAAGGGCGTACGAAACTTCGTATCTCCCTTTCCTGGAGCACCTCGAAGCCTATCCCGGCGTCCGTGTTGGCCTTCATTATTCCGGGCCGCTTCTCGCTTGGATCGAGGTGCATCGGCCCGAGTATTTCTCCCGCGTGAAAAAACTGGTCCAAAGCGGCCAGGTGGAGCTTGTCGGCGGCGGCTTCTACGAACCGATCCTGATTTCCATTCCTCCCGAAGATCAGCGGGAACAGATCACGCGCCTCGCTGTCTATCTCGAAAAACACTTCGGCCAGCTCCCGTCCGGCGCTTGGCTTGCCGAGCGCGTGTGGGAGCCTCAGCTCCCCGGCGCGCTGGCCGCCGCAAATGTCGCTTACACGCTCGTTGATGACATGCACTTCCTTTCCGCCGGCTTCGAGCCCGAAGAACTGTTTGGCGCCTATATCGCGGAAGACCGCGGTCAATGCGTGTGGCTCTATCCCGGCCAGAAGGCGCTGCGTTATCTCGTCCCTTTTGGCAAAGTCGGGGACGTCATCGCTTACCTGCGTGACGCCGCGAGCGTCCATCCCGGCGGCGTCGCCGCCATGGGCGATGACATGGAAAAGTTCGGCGTCTGGCCCGGAACGCATGACCATTGTTACAAGAATGGGTGGCTTGCGGATTTTTTTGCTGCGCTGGAGAAGAATTCGAATTGGCTGAAGATTTCCACGCCGGGGGAATATCTGGCGACGCACACTTCTCTCGGCCGCGCCGATCTCCCGGCCGCTTCATACATGGAAATGATGGAGTGGGTGCTCCCGACGCGCGTCCGGCAGCGCTATCACGCCGTGCTGAATGAGTTCAGCGCCCGCCCGGAAGTCCTCGCCTTTCTTCGTGGCGGCTCCTGGCGCGGCTTCTTTCGCAAGTACGCGGAATCGAATTTGCTGCACAAAAAAATGCTGCGCGTTTCCGCGTGCCTTGCCGCCGCGCCTTCACGGCAGAACGATTCGAAAGCCGCCAATGAGCTGCTCGAGGCGCGTGATCTGCTCTTGCGCGCCCAGTGCAACGACGCTTACTGGCACGGCATTTTCGGCGGGATCTATGCCCCGCATCTCCGCACCGACGCCTGGCGCAATCTCATTCGCGCGGAATCCGTCGCCGACCGCCAAACTCCCGGCGCGCTCGTCGCGCGTGTCGAACTTCTCGACTACGACGCCGACGGCGCCAACGAATTGCTCCTTACCTCTCCCGAATCTCAGGCGCTCTTGAAGCCCAATGATGGCGGCACCATCGCCGCGTTCGATTTCCGTCCCGCGGCCGCCACGCTGGTGAATTCCATCCTGCGCCGTCCGGAGGCCTATCACACCCGCCTCCGCGAAGCCGCGGGGAATCCCGCCCCAGGCGCGGTCGCTTCCATTCACGAACAGACGCGCGTCAAGGAGCCCGGGCTCGAACGTTTTCTCCGGTACGACCGCTGGCCGCGCCACGCCTTCCGCGTCATGATTTTCGATCCGTCGCGCACGCACGCCGATTACGAAACTCTGGAGCTGCGCGAAGACGCCGGCTTCGCGGGCGGCGCCTTCACTATTAAGAATTCCGATCCGCATGATGTCGAGCTCTTTCGCGCGGACTCTCTCGCCTTGCACGGCAAGAGTGAAGCCTCGGCGCCAAAGCTGCTGCTCATCAAGGAGTACTCCTTCGGTCCCGCGCCCAATGGTTGTGAAGTAGCCTGCGAGGTCGTCTTGAAGCTGAAGGAGCCTCTCGATCAACCGGTCGCTGTCGGCATCGAGTCGGTCATCAACCTCCTGGCGCCGTCGGAGCCCGACCGTTTTTTTGAGACGCCCGCGGGCCACGCGAATCTTCGCTTCAGTGGTACGCTGCCCGCGCCCGTTCTCCGCATGGAAGACGGCTGGCAGCGAGTACGAATCGCCCTTCACGCGCCGCTGGCGAAGGAATTCTGGGTCGCGCCCATTGAAACGGTTTCGGAATCCGAGGAAGGTTTCGAACGTGTTTATCAGGGCTCGCAGATTCTGGCCGTCTGGCGTCCCGGCCTCACCACGCAAAAATCCTGGTCCCTCCGCCTCGTTTGGCGCATCGAATCGTTCTAGTCAATCACGTATTTTATTCAGCGATTAGCAAATTCTGAGCAAACGGCCATTCGCGGTCGATCCACTGGCCGTCGCACCGGAATCCAGTGCGTTCCGCCATGCCTGGAATTTCCTCGGCTCTGTATTTGTGCGAGCTTTCCGTCCAAATCGTCTCGTCTTCGTCCAGCATGACGCGCAAGCTAGCGGCCGGGATCCGCACGGTTTGCCGGCGCAGAGAGCGCAGATGCATCTCAATCCGCCGCTCCGCGTAATTCCAGCGTGCTTCGTGCTGGAAACAGCTCAAATCGAAATCCGCGCCCAGTTCCCGGTTGATCCGCGCCAGCAAATTCATATTGAATGCCGCTGTCACGCCCGCCGCGTCGTCGTAAGCGAGCAATTGCAGCTCGACGCTCTTCTCCAGGTCTGTGCCGAGCAGCAACGCATCGCCGGGACGCAGAAACGCCCTCATCTCGCGCAAAAACTCTTCGCCCGCCTCGCGATCGAAGTTGCCGATCGTACTCCCAAGGAACAGCACCAGCAGGTGGTCCTGCTCCTCGCGTCCTTCAGCCACGGCGCGCAGCCCTTCCAGATACGGCTGCTCGTAGCCGACAATGCTTACGAGATCGATCTGTCCCAGTTCTTTTTCGCACGCCGCCAGCGCATACGGCGAAATTTCGATCGGGTAGTAATATATCTCTTGCCTTCTCGAGAGCGCTTCCAGGATCCAGCGCGTCTTCTTTCCCGAGCCGCTCCCGAGTTCCGCTACCTGAATCGGCGACGGGAGCCGTCGCACAATCTCTCCCGCATGTTTCTGCAGCAGCCGCGCGTCCGCTCGCGTCAAGCCATACTCCGGCAGGACGCAAATGGTTTCGAACAACGCCGAGCCCACTTCGTCGTACAAATATTTCGACGGAAGTTCTCTCTGTCCGGGCTTGGTCAGGCTCGCGCGCACGTCCGCGGCGAAATCAGACACATGCCTCAGGGAAAGTGACGGTGTCGCCATTGGATCTCCCCCGGCTTGGCTTGATTAGTCCTCGACGCAACGGAACGTTGCGTAGACGTACGGGTAATGCGGCTGGAACCAGTTTCGGAACGAACGGCGCAGCATGCATGCGGCCGTTCGCGGCGAGCCACCCTTCATCACGTAGTGCTTGCCGTCAAAGAAATTCGCCGAGTAGCCCGGGT
The DNA here is from genome assembly GCA_003224075.1 of Acidobacteriota bacterium. Taxonomy (GTDB): domain Bacteria; phylum Acidobacteriota; class Terriglobia; order Acidiferrales; family UBA7541; genus Acidiferrum. The sequence goes on along the minus strand of QHYF01000008.1, from coordinate 1,986 downwards.
AGAAGGGCATTGGCGTAAAGCCTGGAAACGGCGCGAACTCTGTTCTCGTCCACTCCCACCCGTTCCCTACAAGATCGTGCACACCGAAAGCGCTCGCACCCGCGGGGTGTGCTCCTACTGGCGAAAGATCCCAGGAATGAAAGTCGAAGTTCCCTCTGCGGTCATCGGGTTCTTGTTCGCCCCACGGATAGCTGCGCTCCATCGCGCCATCCGGTGTTCCGTAGGCGGCCCGATGAAGCTGCGCTTCCGTCGGGAGTCTTCTCCCCAGCCATTTCGCATAGGCGGCAGCCTCGGCGTGGCTCACGTAAACCGGCCATTCCTGCGGCAAACGAATCTCGCCGAACATCGTGCGGTACACCCAGAGGTTTCCGTCGCGCCTCCAGAATGTTGGATGCTCGATCCCTTCCTTTTGCTTCCACGCCCAGGCTTCGTCACTCCACAGAGAACGGTCCTTGTAGCCGCCGGCCTGGATAAATCGCAGAAAATCGCGGTTCGTCACGTTGTAATTGTCGATGGCGAATTCCCCGACCTCCACCTCATGTGCGCCAAATTCGTTGTCCCAGCCGAATTCGTCTTCCGCGCTACTTTGCAGACCAAGCGTCACCCGCCCCGGGGCAATGTCCACCAGGTGCGACTTCACCTTGGCCGTCTTCCACGCAACCCGCTCCGGCAGGCAAATCTTCCTGTCGCACGGCAGCATGTGCAGCATGTACGCGAGCGTCTCCGCATGCATCAGGCGATGCTCGATTGCCACGTGCAACATCGGGATCAGCTGCGGGTGCCCTTCCTCAGGCCGCGCCAGCGCGCGTTCGAGGGCGCGATCTAACTCCTTGCGCAGTCGCCAGTTGTAGCCCTCGATCTCCTCGCGCTCCGGCCAATCCGCGGGCGTGTCCGAAGGCAACCCGCCATCCGTTGGGTCAATTCCAAACGCAAAAAGCTGATCGAAGGTTCGATGAAATGACTGCAGTCCGAACGCGCGCTGCGCCAGCAAATTCCAATCGAACGCTTCTCGGTGCCCCAGGTAGAAGATAATACGATGACGCTGGGGAATCGGCCGGTCGCACATCGCCTCGTCGCGCACCACCCGAAATACTTCATCGGTCCGTGATCGCGCGTCGAACAGGCGGGTGTGAAGATCGTGGCGGATGCGGACAGCGGTGGCGACAGCTCCCATGGCGTTTTCCCCTTCTGTTGGATGCGGCTTCCGCGCGAAGGATGCGCCAAAATTCGGCGACGGGAGGCTAGATGCATTAACATGTTCGCTCCGGAATTTGGGGCTGTCAATCGAAATGAATGCGAAAACCACAGATTCTTTCAAGCACACCATCGAATTTCGCGATGTGTCGTATCACATAAACGATATTCCTACTGGCGCAGTACTCTCCAACATCTCCTTATCAATTCCTCGCGGTGAGACCCTCGTTCTCCTCGGCCGCAGCGGCAGCGGCAAGACCACCTTCCTTAAATTGATCAATGGAATGCTACTGCCCTCGAATGGCTCAATCCTTGTGCATGACCGCTCCACCATGGAATGGGACCCCATCCGCCTTCGTCGCGGCATCGGCTACGTCATTCAGGAGGCGGGCCTTTTCCCTCATTTTACCGTTGCGGAAAACGTCGCCCTCGTTCCCACTTTGGAAAAATGGGATCCCACCCGCACCGCCGCCCGTGTTGACGAAATGCTCCAGCTTGTCGGCCTCGATCCTCGCGAATTTGCCCGCCGCCGCCCCCGCGAACTCTCTGGTGGCCAGCGGCAACGCGTCGGCGTCGCCCGCGCTCTTGCCGCCGACCCTCCGATTCTCCTTATGGACGAGCCCTTCGGCGCGCTCGATCCCGTCACCCGCGCCGAGCTCCAGCGCGAATTCAGCGCTCTCGCGCACCGTCTGGGCAAAACAATCGTTTTTGTCACGCATGATTTGCGTGAAGCTTTGCTCCTCGCTTCGCGCATTGTGCTGTTGCAAGCCGGCCGCGTCGTTGCCAGCGCTT
>QHYF01000284.1 GCA_003224075.1 Acidobacteriota bacterium | reverse complement strand
TGGATTCCCGATGAAGTAGTTGAGCGAGCCGCCGTTTGCAGCAAGAGCGTTGAACTCCTCAACGGAAATGCCGCCCTCGTCCTCGATGACGCGTTTCATGCGGCGGTCAACGTACCGCACGCTGGCTACGATGCCGCCGCGGAACTGATGTTCAGCTCCAACAACAAACTCATCGGTGTATTCGGAGCGCAGGCCGGGCACGAACGCCCCAGCGCCATTGACGAGGACAAACGGGGATGCGGGAACGCCGCCGCTCGCCTGGCTCAAATTGTGCGCGGCATCGCCAACGAAATTGACTGTGCCGTTCGAATTCAGCGTGACACAAGGCGAAAAACCAGGTTTGCAGCCACTCGTCGTGGACGCGGGAGCCCAATTATTGAAGATGAAATCCTCCTCTGAGCTCATCGAACGTATCGCGGCATCCAGCGGCACGATGAATTGATAGCGGCCAAAGTTGGCGTAGATTTTCGACTTCCGGTCTCCCTTCGGATCAACAATCAGGCCGAAGCGTGGCGACCACATGTCATTCAGAAGAAGCCGCGTCAAGACACCAGTTAACCGCTGCTGCTCCCAGCGCACGCCGGCGTTCAAGGTGACATGCTTGCCCATCTGCCAGGCGTCGCCGATGTAGGCGGCGTGGTACTTGCCCCTGCTTTTTGTGACGCGACTGTCAAAACGCCCGCGCGTCTGTACAAGCAAAACGCGCTGTGGCACGCCCCCGAAGCCCGGCACATTCATGAACGGACATAGGGTGCAGTCAGGTGAGCCTGTGGGTACCACATCCGAGGCGAGTTCTAATTGGAATGACGCGTCGGTCAACTGTCCCGCAACCGGGAAACTCGTCGGCAAGCCATAGGAATTGCCATCGGCATTCGTGGCGGGAATTGGGAATCTTGGCCCGGTGTTTACCGTAATGTCGTCGTAGCTCTGGTTCTGCCAGTTGTATCCCCAAGTGATTGTGTGTTGACTGCCGAGGAAGTGGAAGGTCTTCGAGGTATCGCCGAAAATACCCTTACTGTTGGAGTCGTATGGCTCGTTAAAGCCGAGACCTTGAGCGTTGAATGAGCCCGTTTGGCAATCGTTTGGAGATGGACAAAGGCCCGCGGATTGTGTCGTGTCAAACACCTGGTAGATGTCTTGCGCCGTCTCCTTGAAGTGGTTCCAGGCCCAGGTGAACCCGGCATCCACCAGCCAAGTTGAGCTCAGCGTGCCGTTGTAGCGCGTCGCCCAGTTCCGAGTGCCGTAGTCCCATTTCGAGAACGATGTGGTGTTGCCCGTGTTCAACGTCCGCCACGGCACATGGTTTGTCCAATTGGGGTCACCGAATACTGACGATTCGACCATGTGCTTGTCGTTGAGCTTGAAGGTCAGCTTTCCCGCGTAATCATACGAGTTCGTCCGCCGATCCGCCTCACCCTTAAGTATATTAAACAGCCCGGAGCCCACCACAGGAGCTTCGTAGTCTTGAGCAAAGCTGGGGTTGAAGGTACCAAAGTAGAAGAGATGGTTCTTCAGACCGGGCACGTAGCCGCCCAATTCGAAGTCAGCTTCGTAAGTGCTGTCGCTCAAATGACGGCCGAGCTTGTTCAGCGGATTGAAGTCATCCGCATTAAGGGGCGTCGTTTGCCATGCGCGCGGATGGAAGTAAGCGCCGATCTGTCCATGCGTTTCGGTTCCGCCCGACTTGGTCACAATTTGCACGATTCCACCGCTGGCGTGGCCATATTGCGCCTCAAAGCCACCGGACTTTACCTGAACCTCTTTTACGAAGGAAAGGTTGATGCCCGAACCGAGAGCGCCGTACTCACGGGACCACACTCCCAGACCGCCGAAGGCCGGGTCGTTAATCGAGACGCCATCGGCCACGTAAAGGTTCTCCAAACCGGACGAGCCCGAAATGGAGGGGTTGGCACTCCCTGTGCCAAGCCCCGAAACAGCGCCCGGGCTCAGGTAAAACAGGCTCGATACGTTCCTTTGCACCGGAATGTTCTGGTAGAAGGTGTCTGCGAAATCCGCGTTGAGCGAAGACGAGGAAGTGTCCACGGTCAGGTTCGCGGCACTGACCTCAACGACCTGCGTTACTTCACCAGTCTGGAGGTCTACTTCGATGCTCGTAGTTTTATTGATCAGGACCTCGACACCCTTTACTTCCGAGGCCCTAAATCCCTGCTTTTGCACCTTCACGGTGTAAGAGCCAGGAATCAACGTTGAAAACAGGAAACTTCCCTGTTCGGTTGTGTTTTGGCTCAGACTCCCGATCGGCCCTGTGATCGTTACACTGGCCCCGGGCACAAGGCCCTTGGTGGCATCATAAACAAGTCCGCCCAAGTTCCCGCGGGCCGAGGTATCTTGGGCCTTGGCCGAGAACGAGCAGACCCCACACAACTCGAGCACCAAAATGATCGCCAGCCACTTATTCTTCATAAGCTCGAACTCCTTTCACTGCTTCACAAATATGAGAGTTTGAGATTACTTGCAAACGGAACTTGGATGCCAACGGGAAGCTCCCCCTGCTCCCCGTAAATCGGACAAATCCTCTCACAAGCTCTGCATAAAACCTACCAAAGTTTAAGAGAAATCATACAAAGCTAAGATGTTTAGATTGAGAAATATACAAACTGTGTAGAAAGAACTAGGCCCTGTCTAGACATGCCTTCGTACTGATTCTTGGAGGATTATGCAAGAATCTGGATTTTGAGGACCGATTGAGGAACCAGCATTGGGCAAGACCTCAAACGGTCAATGCTTCATCGAGTCGGTGGCCAAGAACGATTTACCTTTCTGAGTTAGCTCTGCCGCCTTCCGGGCATTCCCGACTTCAATGTAGTATTGCGCCAAAGCCAGATAGAGGGGACCCTCCTCAGGGCGCGATGGCAGGGCATTCTCGATAACAGAGATGGCTTGTGGAGTACTTCCTCTCTTTTCCAGACTTGTCGCAATGCGGAGGAGTGTCCCGGAGTCCGTCCCTTCCGTTACCCCGGCGTCGGAATAGAGACTAACTACGGCAGCATAGTCTTTCTTTGAGAAGTACGCGTCCACCAGCCTTGCCCGCGCAGCATCGTTGGAGTGATCGAGCTGTAGCGCGCGACGGAACCAAAGGCGCGCCTCCTCCAACTGCCCGAGCGCCCAATAGCAGAGACCCCGTTGCTGGTCGAGGACCCCCTTCTCCGCATCTCGAGCGATACCCGGCTCGAGCACGTCCCAAGCCTCCGGCAAGAAAGGACCGTCCAGAATCCTAAAGCTCATCGTTCCGAATCCTCCCTGTTTGGTCTCAGGGTTGTTCACCGAAACGGTCAACACATAATTGCCGCTGGATTGCTGCTCGAGCGACAGTTTCTTTCCGGTCACCAGCGAACCCCCGGCATCAAATTGATCCATCCCGAGTTCATCTTTAAGTTTGGTGGCGCTGCCGGACGCAGCCGGTCTGCCGAAGCCATACTCCACTTCCAGTTTCTTCCCTACATTTTCGCGTGGGTCCCTTGGAGGCGCCCAAATCTGATATACGACTTGGAGGTTGGTGCCCGGGCCCATCGTCGGGTTGCCATTCGGCGTCGGAGTGAACTTCACGCCCCCCACGGTGAAAGGCATCAGATCGGCGAGGCCGGGATCCGCGTTTTCCGCCGACAGAAATGGCAGCACACTTGGCACAACGAGTCCATCCTTCACGGGCGCCGGAACTACTACTTCGCGTGCAGCGTGATAGGCCGTTTTCTT
>QHYF01000283.1 GCA_003224075.1 Acidobacteriota bacterium | reverse complement strand
TTCCACGCGGATTACCCCTTCACGGAAGGTATAAGCGCCAGCGAGGAAGAGTGTTCCGCCAATTCCGAGTGCTGCTTTCGCGAGTAGCATCATGTTCGCTTCTCCGCTGCGTTAGTCAGCCGCGTTCTTGGAATCGAGCCAGATGCGAACGGTGTTGTCCTGATCCTTGACCGAGACAAGCTCGGTGTCGCCCTGCCCGGAGAGGGCGTGAAGGGCGGCGACGAGGTCCAACTCATCCTTGCCGGCGGAAAAGAGCGCGTCCACGACCTTCATCGGGACCTTGATTTCGACCTGTGATTTTTTGGACTTGCCTTTGTCCAGCACATGGACAATCAAGTGATTGCTCTCCTTGGCGACGCGCACGTCAGAGTCGTTGCCCTGCACGGTGACGTATTCGCCGTCCTTGGCGGTGCGGATGGCGTCCACGAGGGCATGGAGGTCCACGTCGTTGACGTGGGCGCAGTCGATCTTGACCTTGCCGTTATGGAGGCGGTCATGATTGACCGTCGGGAGAACTTTTTCCGCCAGTTCGAGAGGGACGTTGACGCGCACCGTCTCACCGCGGGCGTCGGAACTGATGACGCGCACGTGCAGCCAGCGGTCCTGCTTCGCGGATACGGTTGACTGAGCGGGACTTGCCTGAGCATTGGCGGCTTGCGCCTGGGCCCCAGATGGGATGAGCAATAGCGCGGCGGCAGTGAGAAGTGCGACTTTGATACACTGCATCGCTTGCCGCGTGAAATCGAAGAAACCCCGGTTGCGGTAGGACATGACTGGATGCCTCCTCGCCGGTGGTAAACCGGCATTTGGAGAGAAGTACGAGAGTACTGGAAGGAAAGTTTCGTGAAAAGGCTGAAAGTCCCGACAAGGTCGGGATCTTCGATCGACACTTGAAAGTTGACAATAACGGAAAAGCGGGGACATGGAATGCCTTGTGCTCCGCGGTCCGTAAGCCCGCACCTCCCCCCACCCCCGGTGTTTTTGCGAAAGAGCGCGGAATTGCATGAAAACAAAAGAGTTGAGTCTTTGACGAGTGCAAAAGAGTTTGGAATAGCCTGAAAAGAAAGGACTTGAACATAGTGGGTAGTGACAAGTGGCGTGTGGCGAATTCCGGAGTGGCAAGAATGACCCCCCACCCCCACCTTTTTGCAAGTGCGGATTCTACAGGGGTTACGGGAGAATTTTTCGTAAGTGCGGATTCTAAAGGGGTTATAAGTCCTTTGTTTCCCGCAGATCCGAGGGGTGCTTGTAAGTGCGGATTATAAAGGAGTTGTGGGAGGGGGGTCTCGGAAGTGCGGATTGTAAAGGACTTAGAAGTGGTTAAGGCAGCAAAGGAGGTAAAGGATGTAAAGGAAAGCGCGCGAGCAGCGCAATGGCGGGAAGCAAGGGGAGAATGACCGGATTGGTGCCTCAATATCAAACAACATATTACCACATGATTACGGTCTCTGTCAAGTGAAAGTTGTAAGTGCGGTAGATTGAATGGATTGCGGGCAGGAGAGTGGAAAATCCTGAGAAGCGGGCAGGAAGAAGATGCAGGAAAGTCAAAAGTCGCACCTTTTGCGAAAAGCGCAAAGGGATGCGGCACCCAAGAGTCTCGCCGTGTTAAGGGTGTCCCAACCACCCGACCCGTGGCCGCGCGCTTGCCTTTGGACGGGAGATTGCGTATCGTCAAAAACAGAGCAAATTCAATGAATCTGGAACGTCTCAACCGAATCACGGTCGAAGCCGGCAAGTGCGGGGGCCGTCCCTGCATTCGCGGTCAGCGCATCCGTGTTACCGATGTTCTCGAATTGCTTAGCGCGGGAGCTTCCATCGAAGAAATCCTGAGGGATTACCCGTCTCTGGAGCGCGAAGACATCCTAGCAGCCTTGGACTACGCGGCCCATCAGACTGACCACGTCGTGCTCCCGGCGTCGTGAAATTCATTGTAGACAACCAACTGCCCGCGGCGCTCGCGCAGTATCTGCGAGAGCGCGGTTTCGACTGTCAGCACGTCTTTGAGGCTGGCTTAGTTGAGGCCCTCGATGCCGAGATCTGCAGATACGCTGATGCTGAAGAACGCATAATCATCAGCAAGGACGAAGATTTTATCTACTTCGCTAAACGGCCCGAATCCAAAATAAAACTTATCTGGGTGCGTCTGGGCAACTGCCGAACGTCGGCTTTGCTAGCAGCTTTCGACGGGGCCTGGCCGAGGATCGAGTCGTGCTTGAAAGCGGGTGACCGGATCATTGAAATCCGGTAGAACGCTGGGGCAACCATGGCAGGAACGCACTGGGGCAACCGTGTGAGGAAGAATCAAAAGGCAAAATCAAAAGCCTGTCCCACCCGCCAGATAATGAAGATACTGGCAGGCGGCCCTCCCGCCTATTGGCTGGGTGAAGGATATTTTAGGACGCGATAAGCAGAGGAGTTTAAGGTCTGATGGCGAGTTCAGTATTTTTCACTGGCTAATAGTTCTTGCAGTTTTCTTTTGGGCACCACGAATCGGAAAAGGTCCGCCCCCCCACGCGCTGCTCCGATTATGATCGTTAAACGAAGTCAAAAAATACATTGGAGAATCCATGCGAACCTTCATAGCGGCAACTCTCGTGATCGGACTCTTAGCGGTACTTCCTGCCAGTTCGCAGCAACCGCAGGCCAATCCAGCGGCCCAAGCCCCGACTGACGTGGCCAAGCCGTCCCCCAATTCGGCACAATCTGACGTGGACAAGGGCAAGGACTCAACAATTGTCTTCTTCCGGGAGCATCACTTTAACGGGTCTGCACTCAAGCCTTCCATATTTTTGGACGGTAAAGAAATCGACCGCCTGACTAATGGTCGCTGGTTTTCAGTCCACGCCGAGCCTGGTAAGCACCAACTTCAGTCTAGCGCCAAGAACGAACCTGCGACTGTGATCGAAACGGTGACAGGCGGCACCACATACGTGCAGATGGTGATTTTGACGGGGAACTGGCGTGGAGGTGGAAGGCTTCTGCAGGTAGACGCCGGAGAGGCCCAAAAGGTAATCGCCAAGCTGAAGCCGCTCCACGATTAAACGACAGGCATTCAACACCAAAGAAAGAAGCCCACGACCGAATATCAGCAGTGGTTTTCGTGCGTGAAAGTCCTGTTAGGGAGCAGGAGTTTCATCGCCTGTAGTTCAGTGGAGTGGGCAACTTTTATTTCAGCAGGGCGTCCCATCGGCCTTCGTATTTCTCAACAGCCTTCACGGGCATCAAAGCATTTTTCTTCCAACGCGACGGTCGATGGACGTGTTTTGCTAACAGACGATTCTCAGCAATAAAGAAACGAACGGGCTTGTTGCCGTTTTCGGGGCCAATGAGCACGTACACAGTTACTTGATTTAGACTCTTGCCTTTGAAGCTTGCTTGCTTCACATACCACGGCGGTGTCCGCTTGGTTTTCACTTGAATCTTCCGCAGGCTCTCCGCTTCCGAACTTCCCACAAGCATGTCGTACCCCTTCCCTCCTGAAAGGGGCATAGTTGCGCTGCGTCCGGCGTCACGCGTGCGACACTAGGGCTTTAATACGGAGTTGGGAGGGCAGCACAAAAGAAGGGAACTTAGGCCTCACTCCTGCGCCACGCACTCAATGCCCCTGCCGACCCGAAATACGTGCCCGTCCGGGTGGCGGAGGTGCATCTCGCGGACGTTCCACGGCATGTCGGCCGGCGGGAAAGTGACGTCCAGCCCGGCGGCCACGCACTGTCTGTGAACCTCCTCAACGTCGTTCACCCAAACGGACATCCAGGCGCCTTTGTCGGCCGTTTGGTCTCCGTCCGGTCCAAACGTGGAGAAAGATCTCGCATTCGCCTGACCCGACCGCTCCGAAAGTCGGAGGCGTTCCCCAGTCCCAGCACTTCCTCCAACCCCACTTCTCGAACCAGGCGGAGCTCGCGGCGATGTCGGAAACGTTCAGTATTGGTGTAATGCCCTTCGCATCCATGGGGCGGAAGGATAACACGGGCGTCAACGAGCGCCTGAATTGGTAAGACCGCCGGGGGGCAAGCGACGAACAAGTATTGAAATAGGAAGGGAAATGATGCTATAGCAGTAGTACCCGCGGAGCAGGAGCCCAGCCATGACTCCGGAAGAGAAGGCCGAACGTCAGCGTAGTATTGTAGCCGCACACATCGCCGCCGAAAACGCGCACGATTGGAACGCAGCGGGGGAGGGGTTTGCCCCGAGGGGAAGCGCCTTTCGCGACGTGGTGTTGCTTGCCACGCCGTTCAAGGGCATGGGAGGCCTGCGGACCTTCTACGAAACGATCGGGAAGGCGCTGCCGGACCTGCACATCGAAGTCAAATCGGAACAGGACCTTCCTGGTTGTACGGTGTGCGAGGGAGTGCTCACGGGCACGCATTTGGGCGAGTACCTGGGGATACGGCCGAAGGGGAACCGTATCCGAATGGAGCTGACGACGTACTACTTCTTCGATGAAACGACGGAGAAGCTGGTCGCACAACGAATTTACTTCGATCAAGGGAGCTTGCTGCGACAGATGCAGGCCAGCAACGGACCGAGCAAAAAAGCAAAAAAGAAAATCAAAATAAGAGCAAAGCGGCGAGCCGGGACGGTTAGGAGGGGGGAGGGGCCTTGAGGAGGATGGCTTCCTTGAGTTGTTGGGCGGGGACGGACTTGGGGTTGATGGCAAGGGCCTTATTCACGGTTTCGAGCGCGTGTGCGTGGTAGCCGAGGGCGGTTTGCGCCCGGGCCAGCGCGATGACGGCATTGTGGTTGGCCCATTGCATTTGAGCCGCCTCTGAGACGTTTTTCTGAAGCTCGGCGCGCGCCGCCTGGTCGGCGGGGTTGCGCTCGACCTGAACACTGAGCCGCTGGAGGTTCTGAGCCACTTCCATCTTCTTCTGAAGCTGGCGAGCTTCAGGGAGGTTCGGGTCCTTCTGAAGAGCCTTCTGGAGGTTGAGAGCTGCCGCTTGTTCATCGCCGAGGGCGAACTGGGCCTTGGCCACGGCGGCGGCGTCCTTGGGGTTGGCGATGGGACGCCGGGTCGTTTGCTCCAGTTGTTTCTGAAGGGATTCGCGGACGGATGCGTCGGTGGGATTGGACAAAAGCTGCTGCGTGGTTTTGTCAATGGAGACCACCCCATCCTTGAATTCGATGGAACGAATGCTGGGGTATCCGATCATGACGATGGGAACCACGAAGAATCCAAGCAACGGGCCAAGGCTGCGCTGGCGGGTGAGCTGATAGACGAAAGCAAAAATGAGCACGACAAAAAGCACAA
>QHYF01000286.1 GCA_003224075.1 Acidobacteriota bacterium | reverse complement strand
CCTTTTACGTCAATCCAGCCCGCGGCGACTATTTCAGCGTCACTGGCGGCGACTTCACCGTGCAAGCAGACAATCAGAGTTCTTTCCGGCTTGATAATTACGATGACGGCAGTACGGTGCAAACCTTGAAGGGCCGCGTTTCCGTTCTGCACAAGGACAACACGGCGCAACTCGAAAAGGGCCAGTCTCTTTCGATCAAGGCCGGCGACGATTCTTCTTTGGCCGTTGGACGCCTTCTGGATGATGACGGCTTTGACCGCTGGGTCTCCGGCCGCGTTGACAGTGTAAGCACTGCCACAGCAGCGACGCTGCAATACACAAATTCGCCCTACTACACTTCCGGATTTGCCGACCTGTACAACTATGGTTCCTGGTTTTCCTGCGGCGGATACGGCTACGGTTGGAGACCGTTTGGTGTCGCCTTTGGCTGGTCGCCGTTCACGACGGGGCAATGGATCTGGGATCCTGCCTTCGGTTGGACTTGGGTGAGCTACCAACCGTGGGGCTGGGCTCCGTATCATTACGGGGGCTGGCTCTTTGATTCCGGCTGCGGCGGATGGTTTTATTCCCCGCCTGTGTTTTACGGATATCCGGGGTACCCGGTTGGACCGATCCGGCGCTTTCCTCCGCGCGTTCATCCTCCGCGCCCGATCTATCGGCCGGTAACAGCCGTTTTCGTTCGCCAAAAGGGCCAGCTCGGTATCGTGCCGATGCATCCCCTTGATCAGAAGGGCAAGACTCCTCTGAATCTGGAGCACGGTGTTTTCTCTGCCACCGGCGCCAGAGAGGTGAACCGGCAGGCCATCGTCGCGGAGCGCGGACAAAAATGGGAATCCTTGAAGTCACCGCCGCGCAACGCTCTCGGCAGCAGCCTTGTGGCCACAACGCCGCCGGCTCGCGTTTCAAAGAGCATTCTTGAAGGCAATTCCGCTGCGCGCGCCCTCTCTTTCAGCAAGGATTCTTCGATCGTTTACGACCCCAAGGATCACCGCTTTGTGAATACGAACAAACCCGCGACTCAGTCCATCTTGGGCGAGAAGGAAGTTCGCGTGGAAAGTGGGAAGACCGAAGCTGCGGCAAGCGAGCATGCCCGCGGCGCAACCGCAGGAATCCCGGCATCAACTTCGAATGCTTCCTCAACTCCACGTATTCCGGTTGTGCCTTCGGCGACGCGCGGCGCAACGCCGCCACCAGCGCGCAACATGGTCCCTCCGCCGGCGCCGTCGCATGGATCCAGCGGCGAACACGGCGGTTCGAGTGGCAGAAGCAGTGGCGGTACCAGCAGTGCAGACAGTGGCACGCATTCGAGTGGCAGAAGCAGTGGCGGGACCAGCGGTGCAGACAGCGGCACGCATTCGAGCGGCAGCGGAATGGGGCATTCGTCCTCTCCCTCCCCCTCCCCTGCTCCGGCGCCGTCTTCCCACCCCTCCTCCGGCCGCCCGCACTGAGCGAATCGCAAACGATTCCAAAGCGGCTCCGCATCGCGGAGCCGTTTCCCTTCTTGGCGCGTAAATTTGCCGTTAGTCAAAATCAGGAAAAAGTCATTCCCGCGTAACCAACCACGGCGTCGCGATCTCCAGAAATGTCTGCCGACGTGGCGTACTTGATCAAATCAGATCTTCTCACCCCCAGCGCGTTCAGTGCTGTGAGCATGGCCACCCCCGGTCCAAGCCCGCACATGGAAATCTCTTCGTTGCGGCACGTGTCGTAGAGTCCGCGCGGATCCAGCGCCAGCAACTGCTGGATGGCTTTGTGATCCTTGACGCGCGTGGTGGCGTCATCCTCGTAGTGATTCAGGTCCGATGTCGTCACCAGCAGCACCTTCTCCTGCGCGGCAAGGACTTGCGCGAGCGCCTCGCCGACGCTCACCAAATGTTCGAAATGGATCGTTCCGAGGGCAACCGGGACAAACGTGAAGCCTGGCACAAGCACCTGTAGGAACGGCAACTGGACTTCCAGCGAATGTTCCCCGCTGTGGGCCACGCTATCCTCGCGCAGCAATGGGCACGCTTCCCGCAACGCTTCTGCCAGGGGCTCGTCAATCGGCGCGTCGCCCAGCGGAGTGCGCCAGGCGCCGCGAGAGAGGATGGCTGCCTGTTCACCCCGCGGATAATGCCGCACGCCGAGAATGACGATTTTCTTGGGCAGCGCGACGCGCCCGAGCACCTCACCCGTCACGTGTCCCGAATAAACGTAACCCGCGTGCGGCACGAGGCACGCTCTTACCGGAATGCACGCTCGAGCCGGATCGGTCTTTGTGAATCGGTGAACGAGTCCTGTGAGTTCCGCGGGATCGGAAGGATAAAAGCGTCCGGAAACAGCCGGCAGGCGAAGCATGCTGCAGCTCCGCGAATCAGAGTGGCTTCGAAGGTTTTCCCTTGATCTTCATCGCTCTCAGCGTCGCAGGTTCGTACAAAATCGTCACTTTGTCGCCGTACTGATAGCCGCCCTTGTCGATGATCTGCTGCATTTTCGCGGAGACTTCCCGAGACAGGGGAAACGTCTGAATGGCCAGGTCATTTCCCTTGGCACGCACGGTGATCTGCGCGATATTCGCGTGCATCACGAAGCCTTCGAACTTTGACAAGCCCGTGGCCTTCGGCTTCGGCTTTATCGCGTTTACCACGATCGGCACCGCCGTATCCACGATGATCGGGATCACCACGGGGTCTTGTGCCGCGGCAGGCGCAGAAAAAGCGCCCGCCATAACGAGCATCAGCGGCAGTCCGAGCCCCGCGGCTTTGACAAAACTCTTCATTCCAGGTCGTCCGTGGCAATCCGCAGCGACTTCAAAAACCGCACGTCCTGCGGCGTCACTGCCAGCCGCGCCCCGGGCTTCTTATCGCCATCTTCGCCGAACGATTCCTGATCCACCTGAATCCGCAGCGACTCCAGGAAGCGCCGGTCCAGCGTAGTCAGCTTCGCTGCCTCGGCCGCAGCCGCGTCGCGCCTGGCCAGCCCGATGGTGGCATCCAGCTTCAGCACAATGTCGTAGCCGTGCGCGCGCACTCCCGCAATGGCTCCCGTGATGCGATCGGACTCGGACACCGTGTCATTGATCGCGTGTCCTAATTCCCGGAGTAGGTTTTTCAGGTGATCGTCGAGTTGCAAGGGGGTTTCTCCCGTACATCTCTTTTCATTCTAGGCCCCCGTTTGACTGGATTCAAGTGAGCTTCACTCCGTTTGTCTCCAATCCGTCCACAGTACCCTTGTTCGGGCTTGTCCTACAAGTTGGGACCCGAACTCTCAGTCCTCGCGTCCATCCGAATCCTAATTTGCGCTAAGATGCTCCTATGTCCACGGCCGTAAGCGCAGCTCCCGCGTCAGGCCGGCTAGGCGGTTTCCGCCGCCTCTGGCGCGTCCTCAAGCAGCTCTTCCATGAGGTCACTGGCGCGGTCTTTGCCGTTCTTGCGCTGGGCTGGCTGAACGCCGCGCTTCGCGCCTGGACCCGCGACGTCGCTCGCTGGCTCATCGCCATCGCGGTCGCCGTGACTCTGTTATTTGTGTTTTTCGCCGTAACTTCGTTTCGCCGCGCCCGCAAGCTGTAGCGCTTTTCCGGAGAATTTGTAGCGCCGACCTTTAGACTGGCATCTTTTGAGTGGGAACGCCGAGCGGTTCGAGAGTCGAGCTCTCTTCATGTCCGACACAAAAACAAAATCGGTTTTCCCCATTGAGCGCAAAGAAAAATTTACGACTCTTTCTGGTCTTCCCATCGATCGTCTCTACACCGAAGAAAACCTTGCCGGATGGGACCCCGAAGATGCCCTCGGCTATCCCGGCGAATTTCCCTACACCCGCGGCATTTATCCCACCATGTACCGCGGCCGCTTCTGGACCA
>QHYF01000007.1 GCA_003224075.1 Acidobacteriota bacterium | reverse complement strand
GGGCGTAAGAGCAGGCGCGCAAACGGACGAATCCGGGAGTGGCCTGCGGGGAGAAAGAGAATTTAGTTAGTCTACGCCGAAGAGTTCTGGCCGCTGGGCGGCCGGCGGGAAATGCCCGGGGAAATGGGCGATGCGAATTTGAAGATTAAGACTCACTTGCGTTTCCAGCGGACGCTTCCATCCTTGGCGTCCTCAATGATTATACCACGATCGGCGAGTTCCTTGCGGATGCGGTCGGATGTGGCGAAGTCGCGTTTTTTCTTCGCCGCGTTACGCTCCGCGAGCAACCGATCGATTTCCGCGTCGCTGAGCCCGGTCTCCGTGCTGCCGTATCCAAGCGCACGAAGCTTTTCGGCGTCATTGTCTTCCAGGACCGCGAACACTTTGTCAAAAGCAGCCAAAAACTCCTGCACGGCAGGGCCGTCACCCTGGCGGAATTCGCCTTTGTCCATGGAGCTATTTGTTTCGCGCACGAGATCGAATGCCGCGGCTAGGGCCCGCGCGGTGTTTACGTCGTCCGAAAGTCCCGCGTCGAACTCCTCTGCTGCTTTCCCGATGCGCGCGGCCATTCCGTCTTGCTTGCCAGCCGGGAATTTGCCTTGCTCCAGCCGGTCCCGGAAGTTCCGCAGGCGCTCCACAGAACTTGCCGCCTGTTGCAAGCCATCGAGCGTGAAATTGAGCTGCTTGCGGTAAGGAACACTTGCCAGAGCAAATCGCAGCGCCGAGGGCTTGTAGCCCTTGGCAAACAAATCCCGCAGGGTGAAGAAATTGCCAAGCGACTTCGACATCTTTTCATCTTCGACAAGCAAATGCTCGGCGTGCAACCAGTAGCGAACGAAAGGTTTTCCAGTCGCCGCCTCGCTCTGGGCAATTTCGTTTTCGTGATGCGGAAAGGCCAGGTCGATGCCGCCGGTGTGAATGTCCAGCGTCTCGCCCAGATATTTCATGGCCATCGCGGAACACTCGATGTGCCAGCCGGGGCGGCCGCGTCCGAGCGCCGTTTCCCAGAAATGCTCGCCCGGTTTGGGGGCCTTCCAGAGCGCAAAATCCCGCGCGCTTTCTTTTTCGTAGCGATCGTTGTCCACACGCGCGCCATCTTGAATTCCGCTCACATCGATTTTCGAGAGTTTTCCGTAGCCGGGAAATTTCGCGATGCGGTAATAGATGGAGCCTTCGCTGGAATACGTGAACGTTTTCTCCTGCAGCCGCTGGATCAATTTCACCATATCGTCGATATGATCCGTGGCGCGGATCCAATGCTCCGGCGTCTCGATGCTCAGCGCCTTGCAATCGTCGAAGAATGCTCGTACGAACTTCTCGGTATAATTCCGCAGACTCACGCCCGCGGCAGCGGCATTGGCGATAATGCGGTCATCCACATCCGTGAGGTTCATTACATGGTGCAGCTTGAATCCACGCAACTTCAGGAAGCGCCGCAAAATATCCTGGAAGACGAAAGTGCGGTAATTGCCGATGTGCGCATAGCTGTAGACCGTCGGCCCGCAGGTGTACATGCGCACTTCGCCCGCCTTCTGCGGAACAAAGGCTTCGATCTTTCCGGTCAGTGTGTTGTGGAGCTGAATTTCGGCCATTTCTGCCAGATGGTCTCTTTCCGTGCGCGCATAAGCGGTAGATTGTAGCCGAGGCGTTTGGAGCGTAGCAATGTCGAAGCGCCGCGCCCATGCACGAGACTTCGCGCAATGGGACTCATTCAGTCCGGATCGGCGCACGGGTCGGTCAGAGTGGGCTGCGTTCCATGGCCCAAAGAGAGTCAACAGTTGAAAGTTCAGACCTGAAAGTCGAACATTCGGACCCCCCGCACCCCCGGCAGTTTGTATGAATGTCAAAGGAAAGGAGTTACAAAATTTGCATTTCGTAAGTGATTGATTCTAAAGAGCACGCCTTCGATTGATTGTAGCCACTGGGAAAGCCATCAAAAAAAGAGAAAAGTGGCAAGGCTGCACCGGCAAGAGCGGGGGTAAACTGCCGGACTCAGAAAATATCGCAGTATTACCTGACGCGTATATTACCAAATAACTATCGGCTGGTCAAGGAAAAAGATTTGGGGCAAAACGACTTTAGGGAAAGTAAAGATTGCAAAGACTTTGCGGGATTATGGAGGAATGTTCGAACGTCCACGAGCCGTACCAGCACGCGGAGCTGCCCAGGTGCGACCGATGTTAGTAGAGTCTAGCTTAATCGAGGGACATCGACTTTGCCTGTGTTAGCTCACCCCTTTTGTGGGATAGAAGTTAGCCACAAGGGGCAGCGTAATGCTTTACACAGGCAAAACATCATGTTAGTGTTTTTTTGCGTACCGCCATCCTTGCGCCAGGCGGCTGGGCCTCTGACTGAGAACCTGCCAAACGTTGCTGCGGGCAGCCCCGGTCTGTTCCGGGCTGACCTGTTGCTCAAAGAACCCGCCCTTCGAGGAATACACAGCCGTCTCTCACCGCGCGTTTTGCCGCCGGCCCTTATGGTAAATAGGGCTTTTGCCGGCTGCATCGAAGGTAAGAGGGGCCATTGCCGCGCGATGCGGGGCTAAAAAGGGGAACGCTTGCTGAAGCTGCGAAAAGTTGAAATCGTTGGCTTTAAGTCGTTTTGCGAACGCACGGTGGTGACGTTCAGCGGCTCGGGGACGACGTGTATCGTCGGGCCCAACGGTTGCGGCAAATCGAATGTGGTGGACGCCATCTCCTGGGTTTTGGGCGAACAAAGCCACAAATCGCTCCGCGCCGAGCGCATGGCCGACTGTATTTTCAATGGCACCACCAAGCGCCCGCCGATGGGCCTAGCGGAAGTGACCATCACGATGGAGGATCCGGAACTGGCAGAGGCCGCGCGATTCGTAATGGAAACCGCAGCGGGGGACGAGGAAGCAAAAGAATCAAACACAGACGTCACTCCGACCGGGTCGGAGCAGGCGCCGAACACAAGCGAGTTTCTCGCGGATGCCGCTGCGCAGGCCCCCGAAACGCAAATTGATGCTACTGAAAGCACCGCCGAGGCTTCCGCGGAAGGCGGCGGCAAGTTTAAGAGCCTGTTCAAAAGGAAGAAAAAGGCCGAGGACAAGCCCGTTCCGGCAACGAAGCCCGGCGAAGTCGTGGTCAGCCGGCGGCTGTACCGCTCCGGACAAAGCGAGTACCTGATCAACGGCCGCATCGCACGGCTGCGCGACATTCAGGAAATGTTCATGGGGGTCGGCCTGGGCCCAGACTCCTACGCCATCATCGAGCAGGGGCGCATCGGGCTGATTCTTTCGACCAAGCCGATGGAGCGCCGCGCCATCATCGAAGAGGCCGCCGGGGTAACGAAATTCAAGACCAAGAAGCGGCTCGCCGAAGCGAAACTCGAATCGTCGAAAGTGAATCTCGCGCGCGTCAACGACATCGTCGTCGAAGTCGAAAAACAACTTGGCTCGCTGAAGCGCCAGGCCGCCAAGGCGCGGCGTTTTTCGGAAATTCGCGAGCAGATGCGCGGGATCGTAAGGCAAATGCTGGCTGGCAAGGCTCGCGAGCTGGATGGCGAAGCCGAGCGCATCGCGCGGCGGCTGGAGGAATTGAACGCCGCAGAATCGCAGCGCGCGACCACGATCCAGCAGCAGGAAGGCGAGCAGGACCGGCTGAACCAGCGAATCTATGAACTCGACGCGGAGATTCGCCAGAACCAGAATGTCTTGAATCTCACCGCGCTGGAAGCCGACCGCAGCGAGAACCGCATCGCGTTCAACCGGCAGCGCGCGGAAGAGCTCGCCGGGCGCCATTCGCAAACCAAATCGGAATTGGCGCAGGCCACGGCGCAAGCCACGGAGTGGGAATCGCGGAGCGCGGCACAGATCCAGGCGGTGACGCAGCTGCGCGAGAAGTCGGGAATTCTGACCGCGCGCGTGGAAGAGTTCGCAAAACGCGCGGAATCCCGGGCCAAGCAGATAACGGAATCCGAAGCGCGGATTGAAGCGCTGCGCCGCTCCGCGTCAGAAGCGGGCGAGAGCCTGCTGCGGCTGCACGGCGAGCAAAAGCAGGCGGAAGAAGCGCTCGTGCACCAAACCGGGGCGCTGCGCAAGCTGGAACTAAGCGAACACGATTTGCTCGAAACTTCGATGAAGGCGCGCGACGACGCCGAGAGCGCGGCTTACGATTACGAATCCGCCTCCGCGAAGCTGAGTTCCCTGAAACAAAACGCCACGGAATTGCAGGGGAAAATCACCGGGCTGCGCGAGCAGCGCGATGCCACGACGAAGCAGGCGGACGCGCTTCGCGATTCCCTGGTGTCGGTTCGCGCGCGCCATTCGACGCTCACGCAAATCCTGAACGACCGCTCTTATACCGCGGAAGCGGTACAGAAACTTTTTGCGGCCAACGAGCGCGGGGGCGGCAAAAAGTTTCGCGCCGTCGGCGTGCTGGCCGATTACGCCGAGGTCGAGGAGAAGCACGAGGCCGCCATCGAGCAGTATTTGCGCGACGAGCTGGAATACGTGGTCGTCGAGACGTATGACCATGCGCGCGCGGGCGTTTCCATGCTGCGTGATGAAGTGGGCGGACGCGCGACCTTCTTCGTAGACTCTCTGCGCAACCTGCGGCTTTCTTCCGAATACGAACCGATCGCCAATTTCCGCGCCGAGGACGGCGTGATCTCGCGGCTGGACAGGCTCGTGGAGTTCCGCAATCCGCTGGGCGAGGCGGCTAAGCAATTCCTGCCGCGGCTGCGCTCCGGGTATTTGACGGACAGCACGGCAGCAGCGGAAAAATTGGCGCGGGAAAATCCGCAATACGCGTTCGTCACGCCCGATGGCACCTGCTACCAGGGGCGAATGGTCACGGGGGGCCGCGCGGACGAAGCCGGTCCGCTGGGAATGAAGCGCGAATTGCGCGCGCTCGACGCCGAGATGCTGCGGCTCGAACGGGAGATGAGCGAAAAGCAGGCCGCGCTGGAAGCGGCGGCTGCGGAGCTGCGTTCGTCGGAACAGGCGCTCGAGGAAATTGATGCGAAGCAGCGCGAAACGGAGCACGAGGTCATCTCCGCGTCGCACCGCCGCAGTCAAATGCAGAGCGAACTGGCGCGTCTTGGACTGGAACTCACCGCCTGCCAGAACGAGCTGGCGCGTCTCCGGCAGGAAGCGGAAAACGCGCGACAGCGCGCCGAACGGGCAAAGAACCAGCATGCGGCCGCCGCTTTGAGCCGCGCGGAAGCCGAAGCGGAGAGCACGCGGCTCGCCGGCGAACTCGTCCAGCTTCGCGGATCCGTTCAGTCGGCGCAGAATGAACTGGCCACGGGCCGCGCCGAACTCGCCGCGATGAACGAGCGGCTGATGGCGGCTGAAGCCCTCGCCGCAAGACTGAAGGAAGAGCGTGCAGAACTGGAGCGCCGCGAGACGGCTTTACAGCAACAAGCGGCTTCCATCAGCGACGAAACCGCGGCGCTTGCCAAACAGAGCGGAGAGCTTGCGCTGCAACTCGAAGGGCTGCGCGGCGAGAAGTTGCGGCTGGAAATTCGCCAGCGCGAACTCGAACAGGAGTGGGAAGCGGCGCGGACGCGCGTCACGCAGATGGAAGATCATTTGCGCATGGGAAGGCAGGCGCTGCAAGAGCTTCGCGAACAGCGGAGCCAGGCGGAAGTCGACCGGGCAAAGAATGACTCGGACCGGCAGCACTTGCGCGAAACGTGCATGAGCGAAGTGAACGCGCAGCCCGAGGATCTGATCGCCACGGAAGCGGCTTTCATGTCCGGCGAAGAGCTGGCGATCGCGGAAACCAACTACCGCGAGATGAAGCAGCGCATCGAATCCATGGGTCCGGTCAACATGATGGCGCTCGAGGAATTCAATGAATGCGACCAGCGCTTCACGTTCCTGACCCGCGAGCGCGACGATTTGCTGCAATCCATCGCAGATACGCAACAGGCCATCGCCGAACTCGACCAGGTGACAAAGGAAAGATTCGAACAGGCCTTCCACTCCGTCAACAAGAATTTTTCCGAAGCCTTCCATACGATTTTCGGCGGGGGCATGGCGGAAATGCGCCTGACCGAGCCGGACAGCTCCGGCGAAGCGGGCATCGACATCGTGGCTTCGCCTCCCGGCAAGCGACTGCAGAACGTTTTGCTGCTTTCCGGAGGCGAGAAAGCCATGACCGCGCTGGCGCTGCTCATCGCGATTTTCCGCTATCAGCCGAGCCCCTTCTGCATTCTCGATGAAGTGGACGCGCCGCTGGACGAAGCCAACGTCGGGCGCTTCACCCGGCTCATCGGCGAGATGAGCGGCCAAACGCAGTTCATCATCGTGACGCACAACCGCAAAACGATGGAGATGAGCAGCGTGTTATACGGCGTGACGATGCAAGAGCCGGGCGTATCGAAGCTCGTCAGTGTGCGCTGGGAAGGCGACCAAGCGCCCGCGCCGCACGGAAAAAAGCAGCAGGCTGCCGCGGCGTCCGCTGCGTAACACCTATCTCACGCTTTAGGCGCGGCGGCGAACATCTTGGCGGCGGAATTTTCTTATCATTCCGAATTGAATTGTCAACATCAACTATTTTAATTCCGGCTTCTCAAAAGTTTTCCACCGGGCGCTCCGTTGACTTCGCATTGCGCTGCGTTAGAATGTTTCTCACTTTGTCGGGAGAACCGATTCTGTGTCTGCGAGCCCTGCAATCCGCGTTATTCGACAAACCCATTTCGCCGGTCTGACGCCCGCCGCGCGCGGGAAGGTGCGGGACATCTACGATCTCGGCGACAAGCTGCTGATCGTCGCCACGGACCGCCTTTCGGCCTTTGACGTCGTTCTGCCCACGCCGATTCCCGACAAGGGGCGCGTCCTCACGCAACTTTCTCTCTTCTGGTTCAATTTGTTGAAGGACGTCATTCCCAACCATGTCCTCAGCGCCACCGATTTCCCAGCCCCATTTGACAAGCACAGAGAAGCGCTCGAAGGCCGGTCCATGGTCGTGCGCAAAACAAAGCCGCTGCCCATCGAATGCGTGGCGCGCGGCTACGTTTCCGGCTCCGGGTGGAAAGACTACCGCACCACTGGAGAAATTTGCGGCGTCGCGCTGCCGGCAGGGTTGCGCGAGTCCGACAGGTTACCGGACCCAATCTTCACGCCCGCAACGAAAGCCGCGTCCGGTCACGACGAGAATATTTCGTTCGAGCAGGCGGCGGCGCTTATCGGCAAGGAACTTGCCGAGAAAGTCCGGGCCGTAACGCTTGAAATCTACCGCCGCGCCGCCTCATACGCGGAGCCGCGCGGCATCATCCTCGCCGACACGAAATTTGAATTCGGCCTCCTGAATAATCAACTCCTGTGGATCGACGAAGCCCTGACGCCGGATTCTTCCCGCTTTTGGCCCGCCGCAGAATACAATCCCGGCGGTCCTCAACCTTCTTTCGACAAACAGTTTGTGCGCGACTATCTCGAGCGAATTCGTTGGCCGAAAACCCCGCCCGGCCCGGAGCTTCCTCCCGAGGTCGTCGACGCCACTCGCGCCAAGTACCGGGAGGCGTTTCGCATCCTGGCGGGACGCGAGCTCGATTAGTGGCCGACCCCTGGACAGAGGAAGTTCTTGAGCGGAGCGTGCGAACGTGAAAGACGAATTGGAAGGACTCGTCAGTCAAATGGTAGAGCGCGGAATTCTTTTTGAAGAGGCGGTCAGCGAATTCGAAAAGCGCTTCATCAAGCGCGTTCTGGATCGCGCGAACGGCAACCAGTCCCGCGCGGCCGAGATGCTGGGCATTCACCGCAACACTTTGAGCCGCAAGATCGGTGAGTATAAGCTCGATTCGAACGGGCGCCGCCGCTCTTCGCGCTGACAGCCTTTTGAATCGCCATCAAGAGCTAAAGCGGCTCCCCAGGATGGCCGGAGAACCGTTTTCTTGCATCGCGTGGAATTGCGGAAGATTAGCTTGGTTTCGTTCCCGGCTTCTTGGCTGCCGGACGCCGCACTGGCCTCTTCGGAGCCCCCTTCTCCTTCGGAATATCCTCGGCCTTCACTTTGGCCTTATCCCAGTGGAGAAAAAACGTTGGATCGGGGTCGTAAGAAACCAGCGTGCCGGTGAAATGGACTGCGCTGTCCTTTTCGACGCGCGCCGCCTCAGGCTGGCCGACCACCTTCACGTCCATATTGGGCGTCGTGGCCTTCTCAAATTCATCGTCGCTCGTCACAAACGCGATCTTCAGAACAACCGCATCCGAACCCGGCACGATTTCGATCGCCTTGCCCGGCACCCCGGGGAATTCCAAACCGCAGGACGCGAGCCACGTCAATTTACTTTTGTCGCCGGGGGTCTTGAGGTCGGCAATCACCGAGGCGATGGTCATGTCTTTCTGGGCTGCGGAGATGTCCGTGGCGCTGGCGAGTTTGTAGCCCTCGGGGCGCTCCGGCGATGAACCCGCGAGCTGCAAAAGTTCATTCAACTCCGCGGCGGTCAGGCTGTCACAAACGTTTCCGCCCTGGTAATTGTTGATGAGTTTAGAAACGTAACCTTTGATTTGGCGAGACTGCGCTTCGGTCGCGCCTTTTGCGGTTACGGCTCTGGCAAAGGACCAAAAAGCGTCCATCCATTGCGGCGGATTCATGGACTGGTATGCTCGTCCCAGATTGTAATTGGTGATCGGGTCGTCCGGATTTAGGGCCAACACTGCCTTGAACGACGCGACCGCCGCGGGATAGTTCTTGAGCGTCATCGCCGCGTTGCCTGCCGTGTAATTGAAGAGAATGGCCGGCTGCTGCTTCTGTTTCTTGAAGTCCTCATCAGACATGTTGTCGGGCTTCTTCAATTCGTCGAGCGTCTTCAGGCCGAGGAGGGCCGCATCCCTGGCCTTGGTCGCCAAATCCTTCGCCCCCGGTGTCGTGTCAGTGACGTTCAAGCCCGCGTAGGAAAGGGCCCTGGCATAGAGGGCTTCGTACCGGATTCCCGACTCCGCCTTATCGCCCAGCGCTACCAGCTTGTCCGCGTTCTCGATTACTTTTTGAGGATTCTTGAGCTGAGTATAGTTGCGGTAATAAAGCGGATAGACATAGACAAGAAGATCGGAGGTCGAATACTTCGAGACAAAATCATCCAGACACCTGATTTGCGCGGACGGCACTTTTTCGGTGGCGCACGCCTGATAGGCGTTGTACTCCGCCAGCGTGTACTTTGGCCCTTTCGCCGCGCTCGAATCCTGCCCCGCTGCGGGCGCTTGGGCAATTGCATTCAGGCCGTTCCCAAGAATCAGGCAAAGCCCAGCAAACATTCCGAGACGCGCGAATCTTCGTGTTCCATTCATTCCCATTTCTCCTCGCTCATACTCCATGTCTGAGTTTTCTGCTTCCGGTGCACCCCGGAATGCTTGCGCCGGGAATCACTTGGACTCTGAAAGCGATGGGATTATAGGAAAAGGCAGACCCCATCTGCAAGACGTTATCCCGCAATGACTTGAGAATCTGAGGATATTTCTTCATGCAGCAGGCAGTTTCTCTTCTTTCCCGCGCAGCCTTCGGACATCCCAAGAACTGCGGGAAACTCTAGTGATAGGATGAGTGTCGCACAAAAAGAGTGGCCTGCACGAGGAAGAATTCTCATGGCTTCGATAAGTGCAACGAATGGGAGAGGGCAGGAGAAGGCGCCGCTTTCCGGCGGTGTGGCGCTTGTTACGGGCGGAAGCCGCGGCATCGGCCGAGCCATCGCAAACCGGCTTGCCTCACTGGGAGCTTCCGTCGCGATCTGTGGCCGGGATCGCGCGGCACTCCAGGACGCGGCTGAAGGATTGGCGAAAACCGGTGCGCGCGTCCACACGCAACCGGCGGATGTCACACGCGCCGCAGACGTGGCCAAGCTGGTCGCCAAGACGGAAGCCGCGCTTGGTCCCGTCACGATCCTCGTCAACAATGCAGGCATGGGCCTTTTCGGCCCGGCCCACGAAAAGAGCGAGGCCGATTGGGATCGCGTCCACAATACCAATCTCAAGAGCGTCTTCCTCCTCTCCCGCGCCGTCGCGCCGTCCATGATCCGGCGCGGTTCGGGCGACATCATCAACATCAGCTCGCTTGCGGGTAGAAACACGTTCGCGGGCGGCGGCCTCTATTGCGCTTCGAAATGGGGAGTGATCGGTCTTTCCGGCTGTATGGCGGAAGACCTCCGGGAATATGGGATCCGCGTGAGCGTGATTTGCCCCGGCAGTGTCTCCACGGAATTCTCCGGCCGCGCCCCGAAAGACTCCCCGAAAGCGCTCCGCCCGGAAGACGTGGCCCACGCGGTGGAAGCCATCGTTATGCAGAGTCCGCGGAGTTTCCTGAGCGAGATTCACGTGCGCCCGCTGCGCAAGCCATGAACCAAGCCTTGCCGCCCCAGGATTAACTTTTCCTCTTGACAATCATCGTTACAACGACTATATTCGCATCATGAAGTCTCGCCGCAAGAATGGCGTCCTCCTTGTCCCCCTTGAGGACCGGCTTTTCGTCGCTCTCCTGAAGACCGCCGACACCCTCGGACAAGAGGCCGAACAGCTGCTGAAAGCGGCCGGACTCACAGGCGCTCAGTACAACGTTCTTCGCATTCTGCGTGGAACTGAGCCGGAGGGCCTTGCCTGCCGCGGCATCGGTGACCGCATGATTTCTCACGACCCGGACATCACCCGGCTTCTCGACCGCATGGAGAAACGCGGCCTCATCTCGCGGGAACGGCAGACCGACGACCGCCGTGTCGTGAAGACGCGCATCACCGCGCAAGGTCTCCGTCTTCTAAAAACTCTCGACCAACCCGTTCACGATCTTCACAAACGCCAGTTCCGGCATCTGCCGGCGGCGCGTCTGAAGACGCTCTCTGAGCTTTTGGAAGAAGTCCGCACCCGCAAGCCGGAGTAGCAAAGCATTTCGGAACGAGTTTCAAATCACCAATCACATAACGAACAGGAGAACAAACATGGGACACTCTCTATCACGAATCGCAGCAGCCGCAGGACTCGCAGCTGTTCTGTCGCTGCCTGCGTTGTCCGCGAGTTCCAGCTGGCGGATCGACCCGCAGCACACTTCCGCGCAGTTTGCGGTAAAGCACCTGATGATTTCGACGGTGCGCGGCGAATTCCACAACGTCACGGGAACGATTGCCTGGGACGATCAGGACATTACCAAGTCCGTCGTGGATGTCACGATCGACGCAACGACGGTGGACACTCGCGAGCCTAAGCGCAATGACCATCTCAAGAGTCCCGACTTTTTCGATGTCGCGAAGTATCCCACGATAACTTTCAAGTCCAAGAGGATCGAGCAGGCTGCGCCGGGCAAGCTGAAAATCACGGGCGATCTCACCATTCACGGGGTTACCAAGGAAGTGGTGCTCGACGTCGAGGGTCCGACCGCTGCCATTAAGGATCCCTGGGGCAACGCCCGGGTCGCCGCATCCGCGACGACGAAAATCAATCGTCAGGACTTCGGCGTGAAATGGAACGCCAACGTCGACGGCGGCGGTGTCGTCGTTGGCGACGACGTTAACATCACCATCGATCTGGAAATGGTCAAGCAGGCTCCGTCGAAGACTGGCAACTAAGGAAATCTTGTTTCAGTTAGACCGGGGCGGACCGGGCGGTGCGCATGCACCGCCCGCCTCGATTCCTTCATCAAATGTTTGAACGCAAAAGGAAGAAAGCAATGCAAAAGCCAGCAACGACAGATCACCCGGTTCATGATTTTATCGTCAAGCGTTGGAGCCCGAGGGCCTTCTCCGATAAGCCGGTCCCGCCCGAAGTGCTGCGCTCGCTCTTCGAAGCGGCTCGCTGGGCCGCGTCCAGCTACAACGATCAGCCCTGGGCTTATCTCGTTGCCACAAAGGACGACAAAGAGAATTTTCCGAAAATGCTAAGCGTCCTGATGGATATGAATGCCGCATGGGCCAAGCAAGCCCCCGTACTTGCGATTTCCGTTGCGCGCCAGCACTTCAAACACAATGGCTCGCGGAACCCCGTCGCTCAACACGATGTCGGCGCTGCTAACGCACAATTGACTATGGAAGCGACGTCACGCGGCCTCGTCGTTCATCAGATGGCGGGCTTCCATCATGACAAAGCGCGCCAGCTCTTCGGGATTCCTGAGGGCTGGGAGCCCGTTTCCGCCATGGCCATTGGCTATCCCGGCGACCCGGAGAATCTTCCTGAACAATTGCGAAAGACGGAGCTGGCTCCGCGGACACGCAAACCGCTCAGCGAATTTGTGATGAGCGGCCGCTGGGGTCATACTGCTCCTTTCGTTTCGAATTAAAGGAGAGCAAAACCCCGGCCAGGCCATGCACCGCACATTCGAATTCCTTCTCCATCATGGCTATGTTGTCTTGCCCGGCTGGGTCTTTGCCGAGCAAATGGGACTTCCTCTCCCTTCGATGCCGCTCTTGCTCGCCGCAGGGGCGCTGTCCGGCACAGGCAACCTGGATTTTTTTGCCGCGCTCTCTTACGTGGTTGCGGCAGCCGTCGCCGCCGATTCGATTTGGTATCAGCTTGGCCGCCGCAAAGGCATAGCCATCCTTCAACTTCTTTGCAAGATCTCGCTGGAGCCGGATTCCTGCGTTCGGCGCACGGAAGGTGTTTTCTCCAAGCAGGGCGCGCGCTCTCTCCTGCTTGCCAAATTTGTTCCAGGCCTGAGTACGGTCGCGCCGCCTCTCGCCGGCATCTTTCACATGCGTCCGCGGCGTTTTCTTCTTTTCGACGCCCTGGGCTCGCTTCTCTGGGCCGGCGCGTTTTTAGGTCTCGGGTATGTTTTCAGCGGTGAAATCGAGCGCGTCGCAGAACACCTGGCCGCGCTCGGTGGCTGGCTTGTGGTTCTTCTTGCAGGCGCGCTCGCGGCTTACGTCGCATACAAGTTTATCGCCCGGCAGCGCTTCCTGCACGAACTGCGCATCGCGCGCATCACTGTTGACGAGCTGAAACAAAAAATCGACTCCGGCGAAGACCTTGTCATCGTTGACCTGCGCCATTCCATGGATTTCGAAGCCGACCCTGAAACCATTCCCGGCGCCTTTCGCATGGACGCCAAGGAGCTGGAAGAAAAAAACGACCGCTTGCCGCGCGAACGCGAAGTAGTTCTCTACTGTACTTGACCAAACGAAGCCACCAGCGCCCGTGTGGCGCTGCTCCTCAGAAGAAAAGGGATCAAACGAATCCGGCCTTTACAGGGTGGTCTCGATGCCTGGCGCGAACGCGGCTACCCGATGGT
>QHYF01000285.1 GCA_003224075.1 Acidobacteriota bacterium | reverse complement strand
CGACCGAAAAAACCGGAGAGATGCGCTTCTTCCACGGCGAGGAGAGCAGCCATGTCAGGACGTTCAGACTCGGACACCGTTCCGGCGGTTTCCCTCCGGCGTACGAGGTATTGGCTGAGCGTCGGTGTCCAAGTCAATGCCAGAAGGAGCGAAGTAAACAGAGAAACGGTCATGGTAACGGCGAGTGCGCGGAAGAAAGTCCCGGTCACTCCGGTGATAGAAATGAGGGGAAGAAAAACGACAATCGGGGTGATGGTTGACCCGATCAGCGGTACGGTCAATTCCCGCAGAGCGCTCTGGATGGCCTGGAACCGGCTTTGGCCTGCGTCCCGGTGCAAAACGATATTTTCCAGGACGACGATCGCGTCGTCGATGACCAGGCCGACAGCGGCTGCGAGGCCGCCCAGAGTCATCAGATTGAAACTTTGATTCGTCAATTTCAAAACGATGAAGGTGATGAGCAGAGTCACCGGTATGACCAATCCCGCCACCAGTGAAGTTCCCCAGTCGCGCAGGAACAGCACGAGGATGATCGAAGAGAGCGCAATGCCAATGAGTACGGCATCGCGTACGCTGGCAATGGAATCGTGAACGATTATCGATTGATCGTAAAACGGCTCGAGATGAACTCCGGGAGGCAAACTCGGGACGAGTTCCCGGATGAGCGCGTGCACTTCGTCTGCTACGTCCAGGGTGTTGCTTTCGGGCTGGCGATCCACGTTGAGAAGCACGGCCGGTTTGCCATTCGCGGTCACCATCGTATAGACCGGAGCGACCGACGGCGCGATTCTCGCGATGTCACCGAGGCGGAAGGGAATGCCAGCGGTCGAAGTCTTGACCACAATTTGTCCAATCTGTTCCGGAGTGCGCACCTGCCCGCTGACGAGACCCAATACGAGCTGATGACTATGCTCGATCAAGCCAGGCGAATCGATGAGATTCGTGCGTTTGATGGCGTCCAAGATGTCCGGGACGGTAATCCCCGCAGCAAGGAGGCGTGCCGGATCCGGTGTGACTTGAAATTCGGGAACGCGGCCGCCCTGTATGATGACTGTCGCAACGCCATCGAGCCGGTTGAGGCGAGGCTTAAGGTCGTAGGTGGCAATCTCCCACAGTTTGTTCGGCGGCAGCGCGTCTGACGTCAGACTGTAGCCAATGACGGGAAAAACCGCGAAGGTCAGGCGGTGTGTTTCCACTTTTGCTGTAGAAGGAAGGTCCGGCTGCAAACGCGCGACGACCGCGTCCACACGCTGCAACGTCAAAATCATGTCGGATTTCCAGTCGAAGTACAGATCGACCTCGGCGGAACCGCGGCTGGTCACCGAAGTAACTTTCTGGAGGCCGGGAACGCTGTTGACAGCTTCCTCGATCGGACGCGTGATGGTGACGAGCATCTGGTCGATGGGCATGACGCCGTTGTCGACCCCGATGACGATGCGCGGAAAATCGGTGTTGGGGAAGACGGCAACGGGAATCGTGAAGGCAAAATAGCCGCCCACGAGCGCCAGGCTGATAATCAAGAATAGAATCGGGCGCGAGAGTCGGTGGAACCAGGGAGCATCTGGCTTGCTCGAAAGCTGCGCTGCGCGCGTCGAATCAGGAGAAAGGTCCATGCGAGGCTAATCCTTGTCCTTGGGTTCGGGCTTCGTGGCGACGCCAGGCTTTTCTGACTTGGCGGATTTGTCTCCTGCATCTTTTCCCGCGGTGGCCGGTGCTTCGATCTTGATCTGCGTGTTATCCGGCAGCGCGTAGCCCCCCGAGCTGATCACCGGATCACCCGCGGCGACGCCGGTCACGATTTGTGCGAATTCCGCGTTACGCAGCCCAACGTGCACGGTCTTCATGTGTGCGTGGCCGTCGGAGCCTGCCACGAGAACATAGTCCGCGCCCTCAGAATTCCTGAAGACCGCAGGAGCAGGGACGACAAGAGCATCCTTAACCGTTTTCGCGGTCATGGAAACTTCCACGGTCATGCCGGGTCTCAGCGCCGGATCCGGTTTCGACGCTTCAACCCATACTTCAATGGTCGTGCTGCCAGGATCGAGAGCCGGGCTGACCAAACTGACCCGGCCTTTGATGGGTTCGCCGAGCCCGGGAAGCTTCAGTTCCGCCGGGTTTCCCACTTTCAGAACCGCCGCCTCGGACTGGGCGATATGCGATTTCGCGATCAGCCGCGACGTGTCCATCACTGTCAGGATAGGCTGGTTCGCAGTTGCGAGGTCGCCGACGTAAAGCGGGCGATCCGTCACAAACCCATCGATGGGGCTGCGGATCTCCGAGTAGCTGAGCTGTGCCTCGGCGTTACGATACTTGCCTTCCGCCGACATGCGCGAGCCCCGTGCGGCCTTCAGCGCTTGCTCTTTTCCAAGCCGCTGCAGATCCGCGAGTTGCCGCTGTGCCTGTTCGTTCTGGCTACGGGCCTGCGCCAGCGCGACTTCCGCAGAATCGAGATCGCGCCGCGGCAATGCACCGTGCTGAAAAAGCTCCTTGCGGCTTTCGTAGAGCTTTTGCTGCGCATCAAAGGCCGACTTCGCCGCGACGGCATCGAGTTCCGCCTTTTGGATCTGCTGTGGAAGACTGGCATTCACTGTGGTGATGTACGTGGCCTCCGCCTGTTCGAAATCGCCCTTGGTGGATTCCACCGCGGCGGTCAAATCCTTGTTTTCCAAAACGGCGAGCAACTGTCCTTTTTTCACGCGACTCCCGCGCTGCACCAGGAACTGTCTGACCGTCGAAGTGATTTTGGGCGCGACGGTAGCTTGCTGGAGAGGATAGACGACCGCTTCGGCAGAAACGGTTTGAGAAATCGGAGCGCGCCTCGCCGGCGTGGTTTGCACCGAGACGAGCGGCTCCTTTTCCTTCTCGGCCTTGCCACAGCCGTTCGCAAGAAATGGCAAGCTCACCACGCACGCGCATAGAAACGCGTAGCAGCACCGCCAATGGACTCGAGGACTGATAATCAGCTTCATGGAGTTGTCAGCACTCCCGTCAGAGTCTGCAGATTCGCCAGCGCCACGCGATAGCGCACCGCGCCATCCTGATAAGCGGAACTCGCCTGCGCATAAGTGGTCTGGGCGTCGACAACTTCCAGCACTGTCGCTTCCCCGCTCTTGTAGCGGAGCGTGGTCAGCCGCAAGCTGTCCTCAGCCAATTCGGCGGAACGGTTGAGACCGCCGAGTTCGTTCAACGCCGTTTCTGCTTCGGCGTAGAGAGACTTGATCTCCGCGAGGAGTTTGCGTTGAGCGAGAGAAAGCTCCCGCTGCGCCTGAGTGCGGCGCAATTCGGCCTGTTTGACGCGGCTCTGCGTGGCGCCCCAGTTCCAAATGGGGATATTCAACGTGGCCGAGGCGGAGGAACCTAGATTGGAAAACTTTTGACCGTTGATGACGGTATTCGCCGAAAATTGTGCAGCGTCAATTCCATACCAATAGTCGAGTGACAGCGATGGCAAATACCCTGCGCGCGCAACGCTAACGTCAGAACCGGCCGCGCGGACCGCTTCCAACGCCGCGCGAACATCGGGATTGTCTCGCGCGGCCTGTTGCTGGACTTCGCCCAGGGTTGGCAGAGCAACGGGAGAATGTAAATCGTCGGCTACCTCGTAGTTATCGTTGAAATCGGGGAAAATCAGAACCGCCAGATCCAGCCGCGCATTGAGAAGCCCCAACTGAGCTTCCTGCAATTGACGGCGGCGATCCTGTGACTGCAATTCGGCTTTGATGACGTCGGAATGCGCCACTTCCCCGCCGCGTTCGAGATCCTGGGTGAGCTTGAAGAAGCGGTCGCCTTCGTCCGCGGCCTTTTGCGCCGACGAGAGCTTCTGCTGAGCGTTTCTGCCCGCGCGCGCGCGACGGCAGCGGCGGCCGTGGCACGTCGAAAACTCAATATGCTTGCAAGGTCCACAGTCTCATGCACGTTGCCCTGGCTGACGTATTCGTGGACGGCATTGTTGGCGATGTAACGCACGCCGTTGCCCGGGCCGTTGCTTTGCGTGTAAAGCGCCTCGTTGTTGTAGCTCACGCTGGGGAGTAAGGCGTCGCGCGCCTGAATTTTGTCTTCATGCGCGAGCCCCGCTTCGGTCAGGGCGGATTGGAATTGCGTGCTGTTTTTCCTGGCGCGCGCAAGGGCATCCTGCAGGGTCAGGCGGAGCGCCGGGGGCGTGGTTTGAGCTGCCGGCTGCGAATCCTTTGCAGGAGCGCCGCTCGCGGGAGCCGCAGCCTCCTGAGCCACGGCCATCCCTGTGCCGTAAAACAAAGTGGCAGCAACGGAGATCCACGACAGTGCGCAGATGCGTAGCAATTTCATAATGCTCGACTCCTAAGCCGGGCTCACACCACGCCAGGCTGGGAAGAATCCACGTTAGCTACGCCAAGATAAACGGGGGATTAACGGGCAGAGACTGAACATCCGGGCGCTGCCGGCAAATAAGCCGTAAACGTGCTCCCATTCGAATCAGAGCAGGTGAGCTCGAGTCGTCCGTGGTGGGCCTCGGCGATCCAGCGGGAAATGGAAAGGCCTAGTCCCGCTCCGCCCCCGTTGGTTTCCGCACGGGAACGCGCCTTGTCGGCACGGAAAAATCGCTCGAAGATACGGGGTTGCAGTTCGGCTGGAATCCCGGTGCCCGTATCTGTAACGCCCAGGGCATATTCCTCGCCGGCGCGACGGCACGCGACCGCAACGCGCCCGCCTTGCGGTGTGTACTTAATGGCGTTATCCAGGAGATTCAGAATCATGCGACGGAGCAAAGACTCATCCGCTTGGATGGGAGACTCCGAGGCCTCATCGAAATTGAGCGAGATGTTTTTAGCGAGCGCCAGCGTTCGGGCGGAGTGCACGCACTCGGCAATTAGCTCATCGAGATAAAGATCACGGAATTGAAGCGGATACTGCCCGGCATCCGCACGGCTGAGCGTGAAAAGATCCTCGACGATGTGCGTGAGCCGCTCGGCCTCCTGGTGAAGGACGCCCAGCGATTCGCGATATTCCTCCGGAGAGCGCCCCTGCTGCGAGAGAGCGACCTCCGCCTCGCCACGTAAAATCGCAACTGGCGTTCGCAATTCGTGCGACGCGTCCGCCATGAATCGCTGCTGGCGTTCGAAGGATTGGCCGAGCCGGTCGAGGAGGCCGTTGAACGAGCGCGCCAGATGTCCCAGCTCGTCTTTTTCGTTCTGGACCACTAAACGCTCGTGAAGGTTGGCCGCGCCAATGCGGCCCGCCTGACTACTCATCGCCACCACTGGCGCGAGGCTCTTCCTTGCGAGAAAGTAGCCGCCCACGCTCGCAAGCAGGATGGCAATGGGAATTACCCAAGCGAATGTGGAGGTGACTCCTTCGAGCATCTCTTCTTGAGGATGAAGCGATTGCAGGATGACAAGGTTGTATGCCTTCCCCTCGGATGAAAAATGCCGCGCGAATCCCCGGTATCCGTATTTGTGCTCCTTGACCTCGCCAAACAGACGGTCGGAATGCGATGAGGCATCCAGAAAGCGCTGAAATGAGTGCGACAACAACAAACCCGAAGGCGCAGAATCCACTGCGGAAGTCATTGGCGGAACATCCTGTGAACTGATGACCATTTTCCCTGCGGCATCGAAAATAGCGAAGACGTGATCGCGAAATCGATGCTCTGTAATGGCTACCTGCGCGGCGAGTTTGAGCGCATCGGGCCCGCTTTGATCCTTCACTTCGGCGTGGAGCGTGGTGAGAAAGGCCTCCGAGAGTTC
>QHYF01000280.1 GCA_003224075.1 Acidobacteriota bacterium | reverse complement strand
AGCAACCAATGTCGTGCTGAAAAAAGTGCCTGCTGACGGAGGGCCGGCCGTCACCGTGAGAACCGAGCGGCTGCGCAACGTGATCGGGTTACATGGCGCCACTCTGTACTATCTCGTTGAGCGGCCGTTCATCGACGGCACGCCGGAATTCGAAATCCGCGCTGCCACTCCCGAGGACGCGCCGTTTCGCGTGCTCGCGCGCATTCCATCCTCGCGCGCGCCGATCTGGCAGATCGTCAATCCCGCGCTGTCGCCCGACGGGAAATGGCTGGCCCAAGCACTCACTGACGGGTTTACCACCAACCTCTGGGCACTCTCGACAACGACCGGCAAATGGCGTCAGATTACCGATTTCGGCGAACGCGCGACGTTCATCGCCCGCCGCGTGTCCTGGTCGTCCGACGGGCGCTCTATCCTGGCCGCGGTCGCCGAGGGCGATTCCGACATCGTTCTCCTGGAAGGACTGACGAATGTCGGGCGCGAGTGAGCGAACAGGAATTGGACCCATTTTGCGGACCAGAGGTGCTTCGATGAAGTTAGAACCACAAGAATCGTAACCTCCGGTTGGCGACAATTCGTCCAGACCGGGACTGTGAAACGGAAATAGGCAAGGCATTACCCACACTCGACGAGTACTTCCAAAAAGATTACTGAACCTGTCGATCTGGCTGCCCGTCGCTCGACGTGTAAGTGAAGCCAAGAAAAGCACACTTCAGGAGGCAAACATGGCAAAGCAGCGCACACCCTCTCGGAGCCTTAAATCAATCGGGGGAGCGGCACTCGCCGGGCTCGGGCTTTTTGTTTTGTCCGGAAACCTGGATGCGGCTGCGGCCCAAATGGGCGCCCTCCTCAGCATTACTGCGGCGGCACCGTGCTTACTGCCCCACGTCGTCCTGGCGGCCTTGCAGGCTTTGCAGGCCCACGGCTTTGATCACCAGTGGTTTTTGCCGGGCCCCCTCCAGATGCTGGTATCATTTTGGCCGGCGCTTCTCAGCATAATCGGGGCCGCATAGTTGCGGGATGCTTTCATGGATAAAGTCAGAGCTTGCTAACACTTAGCAAATACTCTCAAGAAAGACAGAGTACCTGTCGATTTCACTACCACTCGTTCGACGTGTAGATGGAGGCTGGGCTCAGCCGGCCGGGACCGTGCGGAAGCCCGGCTCCGAACCGAAAACCAAAAGGAGATAACACGATGCGATTCATGGTGATAGTCAAAGCGGACAAGAACTCGGAAGCAGGGGTTCTACCGGGCAAGGAAGTCTTTGCTGCGATGGGGAAGTTCAACGAGGAGTTGGTAAGAGCCGGTGTGATGCTCGCAGGCGAGGGGCTGCAACCGAGCTCGAAGGGCAAGCGGGTCAGGTTTTCGGGACAGCAGCGCACGGTGATCGACGGCCCCTTCGCAGAGACCAAGGAACTGATCGCCGGCTTCTGGCTGTGGCAGGTGAAGTCAATGGAAGAGGCGGTCGAATGGCTCAAGCGCGCCCCGTTCGACGGGGGGACCGAGGTCGAGATCCGCCAGGTGTTCGAGGCGTCGGACTTCCCTTCCGACATCTTCCCTCCCGAGGAAGCGGCGCGCGAGCAGGCGCTGCGCGACAAGCTACAGAGGAAAGCCGCAAAGCCGTAGTCGCGGCGCGTCCGTGGCCCTGCGGCAGTGGCAATTGAAAAAATGATGGCTTGGTCGTGTCGATTTCATTGATTCTCGTTCAACGTGTAAATGGAGGCTGGGTTCCGCCGGTTGAAACGGTTCGGAAAGCCCAGCTCCCAAGGCAAAACTAAAAGGAGATCTGACAATGCGATTCATGATGTTGGTCAAGCACGCCGAGAACTCGGGCTTTCCGCCCAAGCCGTTAATGGACGCGATTGCGAAGCTCAGCGAAGAGGCGGTCAAAGGCGGCACGATGGTCGCAAGCGGCGGGCTGGCCCCAACTGCGGCTAGCACACGCGTCCGGGTTTCTCGAGGGCAGATAACCACGACCGACGGGCCCTTCACCGAGGCCAAGGAAATCGTTGGCGGTTTCGCAATCTTTGAGCTGAAATCGAAGGAAGAGGCGGTCGAGGGAGCGTTGCGCTTCATGGAACTGCACAAGAAACACTGGCCGGGCTGGGAAGGCGAGACCGAGATTCGCCAAATGTACGGGCCGGAAGACTCCGGTCCCAAAGCATAGGAGTCCTTGCGCATACCGATGGCCGCGAACATGTAGTCGCCGCGCGCGCAGGCTTGCACGAGCGGATTGAAGATGGTGTGATTGGGTAGCCGTGACGGCTACCGACACACATCGAGCGATCGACGCGATCTGGAGGATCGAGTCCGCCAAAATCATCGCCGGTCTCGCGCGGATCGTGCGCGACGTCGGTCTTGCCGAGGAGCTCGCACAGGATGCCCTCGTCGCCGCGCTGGAGCAGTGGCCGGAGTCGGGGGTCCCTGACAACCCAGGCGCCTGGCTGATGGCCACGGCGAAGCATCGTGCGATCGACTTCTTCCGCAGAAAAAAGCTCCTTGAGCGCAAGCACGAGGAGCTTGGTCGCGAGCTCGATGCACAGCAGAAGATGGCCGTGGCGGATTTCGACAGCGCGATCGACGATGACATCGGAGACGACCTCCTGCGCCTGGTGTTCACGGCCTGCCATCCGGTTCTCTCGACGGAGGCGCGGGTCGCGCTCACCCTCCGCTTGCTCGGAGGTCTGACGACCGAGGAGATCGCGCGTGCATTCCTCGTGCCGGAGCCGACTATCGCCCAGCGCATCGTCCGGGCCAAGCGGACTCTCGCCGAGGCCCACGTCCCCTTCGAGGTTCCTCGCGGAGACGAGCTCGCCGCTCGTCTGTCGTCGGTGCTCGAGGTGATCTACCTCATTTTCAACGAAGGCTACTCGGCGACCGCTGGCGACGACTGGATGCGACCTGCGCTTTGCGAGGATGCGCTGCGTCTCGGCCGCATCCTGGCGGAGCTCGATCCAAAGGAGCCGGAGGTCCACGGCCTCGTTGCGCTGATGGAGATCCAGGTGTCGCGTTCAGGGGCGCGAATTGGCCCGTCGGGCGAGCCGATCCTGTTACTCGATCAAGATCGCGCGCGCTGGGATCAGCTCCTCATCCATCGTGGTCTCGCCGCCCTCCAGCGCGCCGAAGAACTCAGAGGTGCCCTCGGCCCTTATGCGTTGCAGGCGGCGATCGCCGCCTGTCACGCAAGAGCGCGCACGCCGGAAGAGACAGACTGGCCGCGCATCGCCGCGCTTTATGATGCGCTCGCACACGGCGCACGGTCACCCGTGGTGGAGCTGAACCGCGCGGTGGCAGTCGCGATGGCGTTCGGACCGGCCGCGGGGCTCGAGCTCGTCGATGCGCTGACCTCAGAGCCGTCGCTCAAGAGCTACCACCTCTTGCCGAGCGTGCGCGGCGACTTTCTTTTCAAGCTCGGCCGCTTCGCCGAGGCACAGGCGGAGTTCGAGCGCGCGGCAGCGCTCACGCGCAACGCCCGAGAGCATGAGTTGTTGCTTGGTCGCGCCCGAGCATGCGCGCGCGG
>QHYF01000279.1 GCA_003224075.1 Acidobacteriota bacterium | reverse complement strand
CGGCTCGCGAACGCTCGCGAAAGGGAAGCAGGTCGCTGGGTAGTGGCAAGATGGCGCTCAGGCCTGAGCGCGTTTGACGCGCACTCGCTGACGAAATCGCGTGAACTCAATCTGGCGATGATGTTTGTCCAAGGGAGGCTCGTGTGTCCAAGTCATCGCTTCGGACAAATAAGGATACTCGCGTCCACATTCCGTGCACCAAGCGCGACAGTCCGCTATCGCCAGTCGTGGGAGCAGGGGCGGCCGAAACATCGACTGGTTCCGCATGAAGAGGAATTGGATTCCGGCATCCCAGGCAGCTCACAACCCAGTACCGGAACGAGTATTCTTTATCGCTCATACAGTGCTCCAAAGGAAAAGTTGGTCGACCAGAGTGCCTCATCACCGTCAAGGGGGGACAGAAAAGTACAACTCGGCGGTCATTTTGGCAAGCGGTTCAAGAGCCGCCGCCGCAGATTGAAAATGTCGGTTGTGGAAAACAGGAATGTCCCGTTTCATGGGAGCCCGAAGCTTCCATGGAAGCGATCACGAGCTAATCGCGTAGCCGTGGGCGCGAATTGCTTCCACGGCCTCGCTTCGGCTCCCGGCATCCACCTGTTTCAAGATTCGATGGATGTGATTCCTCACCGTGAACTCAGAGAGATTCAAATGAGAAGCGATCTCCTTGTTTGTCAGACCTTTGGCAACGAGGGCGATCAACTGCTGCTGGCGCAAGGTAAGATCGGGTCTGGAGGCCGAGCGCTCGATAGGCATCTCATCGACCATATGAGAAACGAACCGGAATAGGGTGGAACAAAGTTGAGGAGGACAGACGGCCTCCCCCCGGTAGACGGCGCGCACAGCGGCAACGAGGTCTGAAGCAGAAGCATCTTTCAACAGATAACCCATCACCCCGGCACGGACTGCAGCAATGAATTGTTCTTCGTCGGGTTCCATTCCGATCAGGATGGCCTTAAAAGCAGCCTGTCCTTGAGTTTCGCAAGCAATCTTTGCCGTGGGCCACGCGGTTTGGAAAGAGTCGGTGACGAGCACATCGAATTGAGTCTCAAGTACCTGGGAAGCGGTTGCGTCGGCTGGCCCGTCTTGACCGAGGACGACAAGATCGGAGCGCTTGCGGAACAGGCGAATCAGCGCTTCGCGTAGCAGACGATTCTCCATCATCAAGAATACGCGGATAGAGGAACACGGGACGATTTCGCTCACGGGATCCATTGTTTATTCGGATGCTGGGTATTCCGACCGAGAGCGATGGCCCAGTCACGAAGAAAGCAAGTAACCTGCTCGTAGTCGGGAGGCGATAAAGTAGACTTGATGCCTGGTCCATGTCAAGTGAAATTAGTCTCATCGATATGATAAATTTATGAATTATCATATACATTTAACCCATTCTAAAAAGGCCTTCTTGTGTCGTTTTCTTGCATTGTGGGGGATATTACATTGCCCCGATCGTGTTTGGTTAGCCGTAGTAGTACCGCAAAAGTACCGCAGACTCCCGATTCCATTGTCTCCTTTGGCCGACAGTTCCAAAACGGGAGCTAGGTACATTTGATTAGGTCATTTTTGGTATCTATCAAATTCGGCTTGGTACATGACCTAAACCAGTACCGGTCTTTCCTCATAGCCATTTTTTGAATCTTTCCCTAACTAGCTGACAAAGGGACACTTGTCGAACGGACACTTGGTGGACCGACACTTGGTGAGCCGACACTGACGGTGCGGGGGAGTGAGCAATGGAAAAAGCAATCCGGGTCCTCGTGGCGAATCGTCCTCGGCTCATGCGGGAAGTCATACTTGCAACGTTCGCGGATCAACCCGACATCGAAATTGTCGGGGAAGTCACCGAGGAGTCGGACATTTCCGAGAGCGTAAAGAGAACCCTGCCAAATTTCGTGGTCATCGCGCTCGACGAGCCAGGCACAAGACCCCGCATCTGTGACGATCTGCTGCGTGAGCATCCGGAGGTGCGCGTCATCGCGGTCGCGCCGAAGAACAACTACATCGTTTACTACTGGGCTTCTCTCGATATTCATTCGAACAATATCGAGGCGTCTGAAGAAGGGATTTTGAACGCGATGCGAACGAGGATGGTCGCGAATGGAGTGGATTGACGGATTTCATGCCCAGCAAAGGGACAAAACTATGTTGAACTACACGCAATTCAGAAGAACGATCTCCTATCTATCTTTGGTGTTCTTGTTCTGCGCGCCAGCTTACGCGCAGCAGGGGGCCGATAGGACGCGCGGGACGCGCGAACCAGGGCGGAACAACTATGGTGTTGAAGAAGCCGCCGATTTTGCCCAGGAAAATCTGGGCCGGGTGGCGGCTTCAGCAACACAGATTCGAACCGTATTGGTTAAGGATGAAGGGCTGCTCGTGGAATTGAAGCGCTGGGTGGCGAAGGAAGCCACGGATAACGGCCAGGTTGTTGAAGATTCGAATCTGACGGACCAGGCAATTTTTGAACGCCTGGAGCAGGATGTGGCATTTCGTTCGGTAGCAACACGGCTTTTACAACGATACGGATACCTGATGCCGACGCCGAATCCGGACTCGGACTTTGCAAAAGAAAAGGAATTGGTTCTTAAGGAGCGGGCGAGACGTCTGGTGCAGATTGAATCGCAAGAGGATACTGACTCGCTTCGTCCGCAAAAGAATGACCGAGATGTAGAACGCACAACGACGTGCGATTCACGCCGCGACGAAGACTGACCTCAGCAACCCCCCACAGACCGCCGGCAAAAGATGCGCACTCGAGGAGCGATGCCGTCACCTGAGGCGAATCCTCAAGGGGCGCCAGAGCAAATACCATCGCAGAACACGTCGCGGATTCTGCAGGCCGACGGATTACCGCAAGGCCCAGAACTGAGAGATGGTGCGAGTTTTCCATCGGAGCTTGAACTGACTTCCAGCCCAATCAAGCGCGACGCAAATCCTTTTGCCGGTTCTCAACCCAAGAGCTCCGGCGCGATAGACGGTTTGCCGCTTGGGCGGGATGGTTCCTCGATGCCTCTGGAGCGAACTGGCGCGAGCGAAGCGATCACGGACAAGAACGGAATGGAACAGCCGCTTCGCCCAAGGACTGCGCAAGGGAGAGCCAATGAGGAAGATGTGACGCCCGTCAGAATGGTTCACCGGGCAAATCCTTACGCCGACATTCCTTCGCTGTTTGACATGTATGTGCAAACCTCCGC
The DNA here is from genome assembly GCA_003224075.1 of Acidobacteriota bacterium. Taxonomy (GTDB): domain Bacteria; phylum Acidobacteriota; class Terriglobia; order Acidiferrales; family UBA7541; genus Acidiferrum. The sequence goes on along the minus strand of QHYF01000279.1, from coordinate 1,691 downwards.
GCACCAGCGGCCAACCGAGCGCTTTGGCTTGGAGGTCTTCCGCAATACTGTGAATGACCCCGAAGCGATTCCGATGGATCTGCCAGTGGGTCCCGATTACGTCGTGGGGCCCGGGGATGGCCTCGCGATTGATCTTTGGGGAAGCGTTTCGCAACGCCTCGTTCGAGTCGTGGACCGGGAGGGTCGCGTCTCGCTGCCGGAAGCGGGTCCTTTGCTTGTAAGCGGCCAGACGCTTGGCGAAGTTCAGCAATCAGTCCAAAGAGCTTTACGTACGCAATTTCGTGAAGTCTCCGCGGATATTTCGCTCTCGCGGCTGCGCACGGTTCGCGTTTATGTCGTTGGAGATGTAGCTGCACCGGGCGCGTACGACATCAGCTCGCTTTCAACCGCGCTGAATGCGTTGTTTGCTGCGGGCGGAGTAACGCCCCGTGGTTCGCTGCGCGCCCTCAAACACTATCGTGGCAAGCAGCTTGTGGAAACAGTGGACGCGTATGACTTGCTCTTGCATGGGGTTCGCTCCGATATGCGCCATTTGGAGAATGGCGACACGCTGCTGGTCCCTTCCATTGGACCCCAGGTAACGGTGGACGGAATGGTTCGGCGGCCGGCGATCTACGAGTTGCACGGCGAAACCTCACTTGGGGACGTGCTCGAGCTGGCTGGTGGAATCCTGCCGACGGCGACGCTGCGCCATATTGAAGTCCAGCGTGTCGAGGCGCACGAAAAGCGCACGATGCTCACCTTGGATCTCTCGCCTGCCGGGGACACGGATGCAGTCAAGAAACAGCTCGACTCCTTCAGGGTCAGCGATGGCGATGAAATTCATATCTTTCCGATAGCTCCGTACAACGAAGACGCGATCTACGTGCAGGGACACGTGCTGCGGCCCGGCCGCTATTCCTACAAAGAAGGGATGAAATTGTCCGACCTGATCGGGACATACAAAGATTTACTGCCGGAGCCCGCGCCGCACTATGCCGAGATCGTCCGGCTAAACACGCCGGACTTTCGTCCCAGCGTCGAGAGTTTTGATCTCTCTGCGGCTCTGGCAAATCCTGCATCTGCGCCGAAGCTGCAGCGGCTCGACACCGTTCGTGTGTTCAGCCGCTACGATTTTGAGCCTGCTCCGGCAATTTGGGTGGGCGGGGAAGTTCGGATGCCCGGGAAGTACCGCACCTCGGGTCAGGCGCACCTGAAAGACGCAATCTACCTGGCGGGCGGAGTCACGCAGGACGCTTCGCTTGATTCCGCGCAGCTTTTCCGCACGCAGCCCGACGGCACGATGAAAATTCTCAGCGTCGACCTTCGCGAAGCCCTCGCGGGGAATCCAGTTGACAATATTCTTCTGCAGCCGCGCGACCGTCTGCTGGTGCACCGCAATGCTACCCGCGTCGATCCCCCGACGGTTTACATCAAGGGTGAAGTGGCCAAGCCGGGACGGTATCCCCTCACAACAAACATGCGCGTCGAAGAACTGGTTCGCGTGGCCGGTGGATTAAAGAGGAGCGCGTATGCGGAGAGTGCCGATCTGGCCCGCTTCGAGAGTGAGACGAAGGGAACTCAAAAGGGTGCCGGTGAACGTCTTGAGGTTAACCTTGCGGCAGCGATGAGTGGAGACGCGAAGAACGATGTGCCGCTGCGTGACGGAGACATTCTGACGATACGCCAGCTTCCGCGCTGGAACGACATTG